>PWZC01000305.1 GCA_003567615.1 Gemmatimonadota bacterium
GACGTCCGTGACCGCCTCAAGGAAGAGGAGCTCACCTTGAGCATCTCGGGTCCCGCTGTGGACTTCCTCGTTGAGCGGGGATACGACCAGAAGTTCGGGGCTCGTCCCCTTCGTCGGGCCATCCAGCGGTATCTGGAGGATCCGCTCTCCGAAAAGATCCTGGTGGCCGAATTCGGTGCCGGGGCCGAAATCGAAGTGGATGTGACCGAGGATGGGAAGCAGTTGAGCCTTCGCGAGGCCTCCGCCACCAAGACCTGACCATGCGCCAAGTCCGCTTTGTCCCGCCGCTCCGGCGTAGGATCCTCTTTGGGATTCTGCTCGGAGCGGCGGCGTTTGTCGTCACTCCCACGCTGTCGGCTCAGATCCCCGGCGAACTCCCCGCCCAGGACCTTGCCGCCGGGGTCGTGGTGGATTCCATCCGTGTGGAGGGGAACCAGTGGGTGGAAGCCAATCTCATCGTGGGGACCACCGGTCTCGTGGAGGGGAGCACCATCACCTTCGTGGATATCCAGGAGGCGGAGCGTCGCCTCTGGGCCACAGGGCGATTCCGGGACATCCAGGTCTTCGCCCGAGGGGGCGCCACTGACGATGATCCCGTCTTTCTGACCTTCCGGGTCCAGGAGAATCCGGTGGTGAGCCGGCTCCGATTCGAAGGCCTTCAGAACCTCAATGAGCGCGACGTCCGGGACGAAGCGGGCCTTCGGGTCGGAGAACCCTATTCTCCCCAGCGCTCCGTTCAGGCGCAGGCGTTCATCCGTCGGGGTCTTGCCGAGAAGGGGATCCCCTTTGCCAGCATCGAGGAGGAGTTGATCCCCATCGAGGGCAGGGACGGCGAGGTGGAGCTGGTGCTCAACGTCACCGAGGGATCGCGGGTGGTCGTATCCCAGGTGGCCTTCCAGGGGAACGAGGCCTTCACCGATTCGGAGCTTCGGGGTGTCCTGTCCACCCGGCCGGAGGGATTCTGGTGGTTCCGGACCGGTGAATTCCGGGAGGACGTCCTGGATGAGGACCTCACCGATCGCCTCCCGGAGTTCTATGCGTCCAACGGCTTCCTGGACGCTCGCGTAGTCGGGGACACGCTCATCATCGACCAGGACACCGGAAAGGCACGGCTCGAGGTCCTGCTGGAGGAAGGCCCCCAGTACCGGGTGGCCGAGTTCTCCATTACCGGAAACCGCCGGTTCCCCACCTCCGAGCTGGAGCTGTACTACGCCCAGGAAAGGGGAGGGCTCCTGCGATCGTTGGGCTTCAGCCGTGGTCGGGACGATACGGCGGGGGTGTTTGACCGATCTGCCTTCCAGGAAGCGACCCAGCAGGTTGAGCAGCTCTATCGGAACCAGGGCTTTCTTTACGCCCGGGTGCAGCCGGTCATCGACCGCCTTCCCGCGGAGGAGGGACAGCCCCCGCAGGTGAATGTGGCGTGGCGGGTCGAGGAGGGGCAGCCGGCCTACATTCGTCGGATCCACATCCGGGGCAATACCTTCACCCACGACCGGGTGATTCGGGAGCAGATCGCGCTCCTGCCCGGAGACATCTACTCGGAGGAGCGGGTTCTCCGGAGCTATCAGGCCATTTCCGGCCTGGGTTTCTTCGAGACGCCCCTCCCGTTCCCGGACATCCGCCCGGACCCCGAGACGGGTGATGTGGACATCGTCTTCGAGGTCGAGGAGCAGCAGACCGGGTCCATCAACTTCGGGACATCGATGGGGGGAGTGACCGGTGTGGCCGGTTTCCTGGGATACGAACAGCCGAACCTCTTCGGTCAGGCCAAGTCCGGAAGCCTCCGTTGGGATTTCGGCCGATTCCAGAACAACTTCCAGCTTCAGTACACGGACCCGGCGCTTCGCCAGAGTCGGATCAGCGGATCACTCTCCCTGTTCCGGGCGCGGGACCGGTTCTTCAGCTTCGCCACCGGAGAGCAGGTTCGCACCGGAGCCCTGACCCGGTTCGGCGTCCCCATTCCCGGATCCATCTACTCCCGGCTCTTCCTCGGGTATTCCCTGTCCGAGACGGACTATCGACTCCGGGCCGGTGCGGAGGACACCTCCCTTTTCGGGCGGCCTCCGGGCACCCAGAGCAGCGTCAGTGTGGGAATCACCCGACGCACGCTGGACCACCCCATCTTCCCCACGGTCGGATCGCACCTTTCCTTCGACAACAACTTCAGCGGGGGGATCCTGGGGGGAGACGGAAACTTCACCAAGCACACGATACGTGGTGAGTGGTGGGTACCGGTCGGACGCGTCGGCGGTGAACAGCCGGGCTCCCGTCCCATCATCTTCTCCCTGGGTCTGAAGGCGCGAGGGGGCGCGATCTTCGGGGATGCGGACCGATTCCCCTTCGATCGTTTCTGGCTTGGTGGTGTACAGTTCGGAGAGCAGTTGCGCGGGTACGAGGAGACCACCGTTACACCGCAGGGCTATTTTGCCCGGGGGTCGGGACAGATCACGGATATCCAGCGCCTCGGGGATACCTTCATGACCCTTACGGCAGAGTATGCCGTCCGGCTCAACGACAATATCTCCCTCTCCACCTTCTACGAGGCGGGGAATGTTTGGCGACACCCGAGCGAGGTCGATCCGTCCCGGTTGTTCCGAGGTGCGGGGCTCGGCGTTCAGTTGGTGACACCCTTCGGACCCATCGGGCTCGATTACGCGTACGGTTTCGACAAGGCCGTTCCGGGCTGGCAGCTCCACTTCCGCATGGGCGGACAGGGGATGTTCTGAGCCGGCTCTTCCCTGGCTCCGCGAAGTGCGGGCCCAGTACCACCTCCATCCTTCTGGAGACATGCACCATGCATCTTCGTTCGTTCGTTCTGGCCGGTCTGGTTCTACTTGTTTCGGCGGCCTCCGTCGACGCCCAGGCTCCCCGGATCGGATACATCGATTCCCAGGCCATCCTGCAGGAGGCTCCGGGTGCCCAGGAAGCGCAGGCCGAGTTCGAGCGCGACATGCAGCGCTACCAGGATGAGATCCAGCGGATGGGCGAGGAGTTGGAGCGTCTGATCACCGCCTACCAGCAGCAGGAGCGGACCCTGTCCCCCGAAGCCAGGCAGCGTCGTGAGGATGAGATCCGTCAGAAGGAGTTGGAGTACCAGCAGCGGATCGAGCAGATGGAGGTCGAAGCGGCCCAGCGCCGTCAGCAGCTGGTGGAGCCGATTCTGGACCGGATGTCCGGGGCCATCGAGGAGATCCGGGCCGAGGGGCAGTATACCATGATCTTCGATGTGGCCTCCCGTGCCATCATCGCGGCGGATCCGGATCTGGATCTCACCACACAGGTTCTACAGCGCCTTCGGGAGAGAGCCGGCTCGGAAGATCGATGACCGGAGGCCCACCACCCGAAGTCCTCCGCCCTGGAGTCTGTCGGTGGGTCCGCCAGACCAGATTTTCCCGGTGACGCTTACGCTCCCGGCGAGGCCTTCTTCCGGGGAGGCCCCGACGGGAGCGTTTGTGCGATATGCTCCTTTGCCCTGACGGGTGCCTGCCCATGACTTCCTTCCCCCTGAGAGCCCCCTCCCGAAGCGAGTTCAGCCTTTCCGAGGCTGCGGAGGCCTTGGATGTGCCGTGGGACGGATCCAGAGGCGATCCATGCCTTCGGGACATCGCCACCCTGCGCAACGCCGGTGAGACCGACCTGGCTCCGGTCGGGGAGATCCGCTATGTGAAGGGCCTCGCCGATTCGTCCGCCGGGGCACTCCTACTGGGCGAGAAGGTGGTGGGACGGATTTCGCCTGATGAGGAGAGGCCCCGGCTGGTGGTTCCGGATATCCATGGGGCCCTGGCCACGCTGCTTGAGTGGCTCTATCCGCAGGCAGCCCCGCCCGAGGCCGGCATTCACCCCACGGCCGTGGTGGACGCCTCCGCACGGGTGGATTCCGGTGTCTGGGTGGGGCCGTATGCAGTCATCGAGGAGGGCGTCGAGCTCGGTGAAGGGGTTCGTGTGGGGGCACACACGGTGATTGGGGCCTTCGCACGGATCGGCGCCCGGTCGCTGCTTCATCCTCACGTGGTCGTCTACCCCCGGACCCAGGTGGGACGGGACGTCATCCTCCACGCCGGGGTGCGTCTGGGCGTGGACGGCTTCGGGTATGTGTTCGACGGCCGTTCCCATCGGAAGGTCCCCCAGGTGGGACGGTGCATCGTGGAAGACGATGTGGAGATCGGCGCCAACACCACCATCGACCGCGGCTCCATCGGCGATACCTGGATCGGGGCGGGTGGACGGATCGATAACCTGGTCCAGCTCGGGCACAATGTGGAGTTGGAGGAATTGGTGGTCATGGCCGGCCAGGTTGGGCTCGCCGGCTCGACCCGGGTGGGGAAGGGCTCTGTATTTGGAGGCCAGGCCGGTGTCGCCGGGCACC
>PWZC01000177.1 GCA_003567615.1 Gemmatimonadota bacterium
ATCCTCCGGGAATCGGTGGTTCTCATCGATCCTCTCCAGAACCCGGACGGACGGGCCCGCTTCCTGGCGGAGAACGCATTGGGTTCGGGCCCTGCCCCGGACTCGGACCCCCTGGCGGCGGAACGCGATCATCCCTGGCCCGGTTCGCGGTCCAACCACTATCTCTTCGATCTCAACCGGGACTGGTTCGGCCTCACCCAGGTCGAGACCCGGGAGCGGGTGCGGGAGCTCCTGCGTTGGAATCCCCATGTCGTGGTGGATCTGCACGAGATGGGGAGCAACAGCACCTACTACTTTCCCCCTTCCGCCGCACCTGGAAACCCCCATACCACCGCGACCCAGGACTCCCTTTTCGCCCTCTTCGGTCGGGAGAACGCCCGGGTCTTCGACCAGCGGGGGTGGCCCTACTTCATCCGCGAGATCTTCGACGGTACGTACCCCGGCTACGGCGCCACCTGGCCCACCGCTCACGGAGCGCTGGGAAAGACCTTTGAGCAGGCATCGCCCCGAGGCCTGGTGGTGGAGCGGGAAGACGGGGCGCTTCTCAGCTATGGGGACGGAGCGGAGCGAAACTTCCAGGCGGCTCTCCGCACGGCGCTGACCGCCGCCGAGCACCGGGAACGCATCCTTCGCGGCTACGTGCAATTCCGGCAGAGCGCCATCCAGGAAGGCGAATCGGGGGTCCGGGCTTATCTGGTCCCTCCCGGTCGGGACCCCGGGTTGAGCCGGCGTCTGGCGGCTGTGCTGGCGGCCAATGGGATTCAGGTGGACCGAGCCATCGAGCCCTTTTCCGCCGAGGGTCGGGACTATCCGGAGGGGACATGGATCGTCGCCATGGACCAACCGGCAGGCCGCCTGGTCCGGAACCTCCTGGATCCGGAGACCCCCATGGATCCGGACTTCCTGGCACTGCAGGAGGAACGGAGGGCGCAGAGGCCCCCTGCGCAGATCTACGACCTTACGGCCTGGAGTCTACCCCACCTCTGGAACGTGGAGTCGGTTCCCGTCCGCAGCCCCGTGGTGGTTCGGACGGACCGGGTACCGCCCGATCTCCTGGACCGGTCTCCATGGCTCGGCACCCCGGTCCCCACCGACCTTCCTGCGGCTCGGGTCGGGTGGCTCTTCCCCTGGACCAGTGACGCGGCCATGGTGGCGGCCGGCGCCCTCTCGGCCGGAATCCCCCTGAACGCGGCCGGTGGCACGTTCTCGCTGGCAGGAAGGGATTTTCCGGTTGGGACGATCCTGGCCCGAGCAGCGGAGCTCTCGGAGACGGATCGACGTGAGCTGGCTCGGCTGGCCCACCGCCACGGTGTCGAGCCCCTCGCCGTGGACGACGGCTTCGTGGATGGGGGGATTTCGCTGGGAAGCAATCAGATGAGGCGCCTCCCGGGCGGAAGGATCCTCCTTCTGTGGGACACCCCCACGTCCAGCCAGTCGGCGGGGTGGGCGCGGTGGGTCATGGAGCACCGCTACCGACTGCCCGTGACGGTGGTCCGGGCCGGATCGCTGGGACGTGCCCAGCTCTCCCGGTACGGCGTGATCGTGCTTCCCCAGGGGGATTACCGGGGTGTCCTGGATGGCCCGCTCCTGGACCGGCTGCGGCACTGGATCCGGGACGGGGGAACCCTGGTCACCATGGGCGAGTCCACCCGCTGGGCGACCTCGGAGGATGTGGGCCTGCTGGCCACCCATGCCGAATCCCGGGACCGCCTCTCCCCTCCGGCCATGGAACCGGGAACACCCATCGACCTCCTGGAAGCCGTGACACCGGAGCGCGAGCCCCCGGAGCCAATCTCCGGTGCGCTCCTTCGGGTTCGGCTGGATCCCGGTGACGTGCTTGCCGCCGGCTCCGGATCGGAGATCCCCGTCCTGGTTTCCGGCACTCGGATCTTCAGCCCCCTCCGTCTGGACCAGGGGCGAAATGTAGGTGTGTACGCACCGTTGGATGAGTTGGTCCTGAGCGGGGGGGTGTGGGACGAGGCCCGGCCCCAGCGGGCTTCTAAAGCCTTCCTCATGCGCCAGTCCCTTGGGAGGGGTCGGATCGTCGCCTTCGCCGAGGATCCGAATTTCCGGGGCTACGCCTAAGGCACCCAGCTCCTCTTCATGAATGCGGTACTCCTGGCTCCGGCCTTCTGACCAGGCCGGACACCGACCTTACCTCCCTAACTCATAGAGAAGACCCATGACACAACGCCGAGCCATGTTCCTGGCCCCCGCAGCCCTCTTCCTGACCGTAGGTCTGGCGGCCTGCGATTCCGGGATGGACGAGGCTGCGCTGGAAGCCCGACTGGGGGCGATGCAGGCAGAGTTGGAAGACCGCTTCACCCCGGGACTCCACTCCCTCATGGTGGACCTGGGTGTGAGGCATGCCAACCTCTGGTTTGCCGGTCAGGCCGGGAACTGGCCCCTGGCCGATTACATGGTCCACGAGCTGGAAGAGCTGGTGGAGGAGATCGAGGAACTGCACCCCATGTATCGGGAGGTCCGCGTAGCCGAACTCATCGGAGAGATGACGAACCCGGCCATCGAGGACCTGGAGGATGCGGTGGATGCCCGTGACTTCGCAGCCTTCCAGCGGGCCTTTGATGACTTCACCGTCGCCTGCAATGCCTGCCACATCGCCTCAGACAAGTCGGAACTGGTCATTCAGCGTCCCACGGGGCCCATGTCCACGAATCTGAGGTTCATCCCGGAACGCTGACGGGGGAGGGTGCGACGGACCCCTCCGACGACGGGTCGGCCAGGTCGGGGAAGAGGCGAGCCAGCCCCGCCCGGGTGGACGGCGCCACCCCACGCTCGGTGATGAGCCCGGTAATGAGCCGCGCCGGGGTGACGTCGAACGCCGGGTTCCCCACCGGGGAGCCCGGAGCCGTCACCTGCACGGTGGCCAGATCCCCGGACTCGGTGGCTCCGGACAGGTGGGAGACCTCCCGGGCCGCTCGTTCCTCGATGGGGATGTCGTCGCCCGAATCCAGCGTCCAATCGATGGACGATGACGGGGAGGCCACGTAGAAGGGAATGCCCAGGTCGTGGGCCGCCAACGCCTTCAGGTAGGTGCCGATCTTGTTGGCGACATCACCGGCCCCGGTGGTCCGGTCGGTTCCCACGATGCACAGGTCCACCTCGCCCCGCTGCATGACATGGCCGCCGGCGTTGTCCACGATGACGGTGTGGGGGATCCCCTCATGGCCCAGCTCCCAGGCGGTGAGGGCACCGCCCTGGTTCCTGGGCCGGGTCTCGCCCACCCAGACGTGGAGGGGAATCCCTTCCCGGTGGGCCAGGTAGAGGGGGGCCGTGGCCGTCCCCACATCCACTGTGGCGAGCCAACCGGCGTTGCAGTGCGTCAGCACCCGAACCGGAGCGCCGTCCCGTCGCTGGGCAGCCTCCCGGATGAGGGCCAGGCCATGCTCTCCAATGGCCCGGTTCTGCTCCACGTCCTCATCGGCGATGAGGACGGCCTCCCGGTAGGCCGCCTGCACCCGCTCCTCAGGCGGCAGATGGCGGACCGTCCCACCCACCCGCTCCAGCGCCCACTGAAGATTGACGGCGGTGGGCCGGGTAGCCCGGAGACGGGCAACGGCATCGTCCAGGCCCCCGTCATCCGGCCGCTCCCGCAAGCCGAGCGCCAGGCCGTAGGCGGCCGTGGCGCCAATGAGGGGGGCACCCCGGACCTGCATTCCGGCGATGGCATCCGCCGCGTCGGCTACCGAGGTGAGTCGGACGATCTCGAAACGATGGGGAAGTCGGCTCTGATCGATGATCCGGACGGACCAGCCGTCGGGATCGAGCCAGATGCTGCGATACGCTCTTCCGTCAACTCTCACCGGAATGCTCCCGGGTATGGGGCGCGTTTGGAAAGGACCGAACTGCGTGAGGGGCTCACCATGTCGGGAAGGTAAATGGGGTCCATTGGCCGTGCAAAGATCGCGCTCTTCTCCGGTTTCCGTACACCGCAGCAATTTCCGTACACCGCGGCAAGATGGACCCAGGCCGATGCGGCGCCCCAGCCCGAGGATGCCGGGGCAGAGCCCTCTCTCAAAGGGATGCTGTGTCAACTCTATCTGCCGGGCGCAGAAAATGACCACCGCACCACCCAGTTCGGGGGCCCAGCTCGCCATTTATGCCTGTCCGACCGGTCACAATTCGAACCTCGAGGTCGGCCGAGGTACCGTGGTTGAGATTTTTCCCGCTCAGCGGTGCAAATTCGACACTCGACGACGGTGAACCTCTCGAGGTTCGAATACTGCTCGCTGAGCGGTCACAATTCGAACCTCGGCCGCGACGACGAGCTCCCGGTTCGATTTATCTCCGCTCAGGAGCCGGGCCGACCCATCCCTCCCCCGGCCCCGGCCCCATCCTCG
>PWZC01000090.1 GCA_003567615.1 Gemmatimonadota bacterium
AGGTGGGGCTCAAGTGGCCCAATGACGTGCTCCTGAGGTCATCCCGGCCATCGGACCGGGTCCCTCTGGCCGGAGGCGATCCATGGGCCGGTGAGGACTGGGCCGGGAAGGTGGCGGGCATCCTCTGTGAGGTGGCTCCGACGCCCGGTGGGGAGGCTTTGCTGGTAGCCGGCTTCGGCGTGAATCTCCGGACATTCGGCTCGGGGGTCCGCCCTCCCGGGGCGTTGGGCCTCGAGGAAGGGGTGGGACGCCCGGTGGATCGGGAGGCGCTGGCGGTGGCCCTGATTCGGGGGCTTCGTCGATGGGCCGATCCGCCTCCGGCCGGGGCCCTGTCCCCGGCGGCCTTGTCGGAATGGGCCCGGCGCGATGCCCTTTTCGGACACGAGGTCCTCACGTCGACGGGGGATGAGGGGACCGCATGTGGGGTGGATCCCTCCGGTGCCCTCCGGGTCGAGGTTCCGGGCCGGCGGATGCTCTCGGTGACGTCGGGAAGCGTCCGGCGCCGGGGCGAGGGCTCTTCGGCGCTCTTCCTCGGGTCCCCCGCGCGGGGTAGGTAGATGAACAAGTCTGAACCTGGATCGGGAGGATCCATGCATCTCGTTGTGGACGTGGGAAATACCGAGACGGCACTGGGCCTTTTCCGCCCTGGTGCCCGGTCTGTCAGCGCGCACTGGAGGTACAGCACGACCGTGCCGCGGACGGAAGATGAGCTCTTCCTCCTCTACCGCGCCCTCCTGCGGGAGGCCGGTATGGAGCTGGAGTCCCTGAAGCGGATCGTGGTCGGTTCTGTGGTTCCCTCGCACACCGACACCCTGGCACGGGCTCTCCTGCGGCTCACCTCGGTGGAGGTGGTTCACGTGGACTCAGCCCGCGGCCTGCCCATCCGCCTCGACGTGGAGGAGCCTCTGACGGTGGGTGCCGACCGGATCGTGAACACCCTTGCGGCAGCGGAACTCTTCGGGCGGGACACAGTGGTGGTGGATCTGGGGACGGCCACCACCTATGACTGCATCACCGGTGACGGCGTCTTTCTCGGCGGTGTCATCGCCCCGGGCCTGAAGGCCGGACAACTCTGGTTGAAGGGGCACACCGCCAAGCTTCCGGGGGTCGACTTCGCGCCCCCTGATCGCATCATCGGACGGCGCACGGAGACCTGTCTCAGGAGTGGCATCTTCCACGGTGCCGTAGCCGCCGTGGACGGGATCGTGGACCGTATCCGTGGGGAATGGGAGCGCCCGGAGGCCCTGGTGGTCTCCACCGGAGGATGGGCCCCCCTCCTCTCGCCCCACTCCCGCACCATCCAGGAGGTTCACCCCCACCTCACCCTCGTGGGTCTGGAACTGGCCGGGCGTTGGCTGACCGGAGGCAGCGCTTCACCGGAAGGAGAAGACCGGGTCCAGGGTGGAGGGGGGACCCGGGAAGCCGGGGAAAGTGTGGCGAAATGACCCCGGTTGGAGATAGATTCACCACTCGTCCCCCTGTTCCTCCGTCCTGATCCGCACATGACGCTATCCCCCGTCTTCCGCTCATCCACCTCGATTCGCCTTCTGGAGGAAGAGGGTATCTGGGAGCGCCTGCGGCCCGCCCTTCTCGGACAACTGAGGGCGGTGCGGACCGTTCAGCGCGACCTCTCGGAGATCATCGACCCGGCGTTCACGTCCGATCCCCCCGAGGGGTCCGGCGATCTGGATCCCGCATCCCCTGAGGCGCTGCCCTTCCTGCAGGAGTACTTCTTCCTGGTGCTCTTCCGGTCGCTCTTCGAGTCGCTGGGCGTGGGACCGGCGCGTTTGGAGCGCTACTCCGAGGTGAACTTCTGTGTGAAGGGTACCATCACGGCGGCAGACAATATCTTCGATGAGCAGGGGAAGAGTCTCCTCCCGTTGGAGGTGGGGAACGGGCGCCGGTTCCTCTCCATCCTGCAACTCATGTGTTTCGAGCGTCTCATTCGCCGCACCCTTGATCGCGGGGTCAGGGCGGGTGAGCTGGCGGCGGGGGACCGGGACCGGGTCCTCAAGGGGCTTATCGACCTCATGGCCCGGATCGGCCTCCTGGAGGGATCCGAGGAAGGGGGAGTCGAAGCGATCCCGACTCCCGACGAGATGGTGGAAGGGGTCCACCGGGTACGGGGTGGTGCGCTTTTTGCCCTCTCCTTCGTGCCCCCTCGAATCCTCGAGTCCGGAGAGACGCTCCAGCGGATCGAGGCTGCGGAGCCTGCGGTGGCCCGCCTGGGGACGGCGTTTCAGATCGTGGACGACCTGACCGATTTCGAATTCGATCTGACCCGGAGGAGCCACAACCTCCTGGTGGCCCAGATCCACCACCACGGCACGGCGGCGGAGCGATCGGCCCTGCAGGAGCTTCTGGACGGTGGTGATGTCCGTCAGGACATGGTGGAGAACGTCTTCCGTACCTCGGCGCGCGCCGTCCTGGAGCGTGCCTACGAGGAAGCCAGAGGTGCCTTCCAGGCCCTTTCCGAATTGGGCTTCTGGTTTCCAGTGGAGCTCTCCGAGGAGGTGGTCCACGCCATCGTCGGGCTCGAAGGAGTCCGCCGGATGGAGAAGCTCACGGCTTGAGCGGTGGGTCCAACCCAGGGATGATTCGTCCCTAATTTCCTGAAACAAAAGAACTTGCGACGCTCCCTCCCGGGCCTTTCCGGGAGGGAGTGGGCCCGTTGACAAGCGACCGCATCCCACTACATTACCGGGTATGTTGTTAGCACTCACCACCTCTGAGTGCTAGCAAATTTCCATCTAACCCTCTCAACCCACCGTTGAACGCGGAGGAGAGCAGATGTCGACGACGAACACCAAGATCCAGCCCCTGGCCGATCGGGTCGTAGTTCAGGCCCTGGAAGAGGCCGAGCAGACCCGGGGCGGACTTTACATCCCCGATACCGCCAAAGAGAAGCCGCAGCAGGGCAAGGTCATCGCCGTGGGCCCCGGGAAGCTGTCGGATCAGGGCGAGCGGCTCGCCCCCGACGTCAAGGAGGGCGACACGGTCCTCTACGGAAAGTATTCCGGGACCGAGGTCACTGTGGACGGAGAGGCGTTCCTGATTCTTCGGGAAGCCGATATCCTCGCCGTGATCGCCGGCTGAACCGCCGCTTGATACGCCTCCGGGACCATCCCGGGGCGCGTTACCCTGCACCTACGACGATCGATCAACGCATCGAAGGAGCACGACGATGGCAGCGAAGGACCTTAAATTCGACACCGAGGCTCGGGCAAAGCTCAAGACCGGCGTGGACAAGCTCAGCCGGGCCGTGAAGGTGACGCTGGGGCCCAAGGGCCGCAATGTAGTGCTGGATCGGAAGTTCGGCGCCCCCACCGTGACCAAGGACGGCGTGTCCGTGGCCAAGGAGGTGGAGCTCGAGGATCCCATCGAGAATATGGGAGCCCAGATGGTGAAGGAGGTCGCCACCAAGACCTCCGACAACGCCGGTGACGGGACCACCACCGCCACGGTGCTGGCGCAGGCCATCTTCTCCGAGGGCCTGAAGAACGTGACCGCAGGAAGCGACCCCATGGCCATCAAGCGGGGGATCGACGCCGCGGTGACGCAGGTCGTGTCCAAGCTCCGTGAGTACTCCATGGAGACCAAGGGCAAGAAGGAGATCGCCCAGGTGGGAACCATTTCGGCCAATTCGGACGCCGAGATCGGGAACCTCATCGCAGACGCCATGGAGAAGGTGGGCAAGGACGGCGTCATCACGGTGGAAGAGGCCAAGGGGCTCGAGACCACCCTGGAGACCGTAGAGGGCATGCAGTTCGACCGGGGCTACCTCTCGCCCTACTTCGTCACCGATCCCGAGCGGATGGAGGCGATCCTCGAGGATCCCATGATCCTCATCCACGACAAGAAGATCTCCAACATGAAGGATCTTCTCCCCATCCTGGAGAAGGTCGCCCAGATGGGTCGTCCCCTCGTCATCGTGGCGGAGGACGTGGAGGGTGAGGCTCTGGCCACCCTGGTGGTCAACAAGCTTCGCGGCACCCTCAAGGTGTGTGCGGTCAAGGCGCCGGGCTTCGGCGACCGTCGGAAGGCCATGCTCCAGGACATCGCCATCCTCACCGGTGGTCAGGTCATCTCCGAGGAGATGGGCTTCAAGCTGGAGAACGCGGTTCTTTCCGACCTGGGTGAGGCCAAGCGTATCGTGGTGGACAAGGACAACACCACCATCGTGGATGGCTCCGGCGACGACGAGAAGATCAAGGGCCGGGTTGCCGAGATCCGCGCCGCTACGGAGAAGTCCACCTCGGACTACGATCGGGAGAAGCTGCAGGAGCGCCTGGCCAAGCTGGCCGGTGGTGTTGCGGTCATCAACGTCGGTGCCGCCACCGAGACGGCCATGAAGGAGAAGA
>PWZC01000196.1 GCA_003567615.1 Gemmatimonadota bacterium
GCCATTCCCCTGGCGGCCGGGGTCCTGGCCGCGTGGGGGATCCTGCTCACGCCGGCGCTCGGGGCGGTGTTCATGTCGGCCAGCACGATCATCGTGGCCATCAACGCGCAGTTCCTGAAGAGGGTGGAGCTGTGACGGACCGGGGGGAAGGCGTCGGCGTGGCGGTCCATGACCTCACCGGTAGTGGGGTGACGCCCACGGCCGAGAGGGAGGACCGGGAGCGGGTGCGAAGGATCGCGGCTGAGGCGGACCTCGCTTTTCGGCGGATGGCTGCGGTGCGCCGGGGGGTGTCCATCTTCGGATCGGCGCAGGAGGGGCCGGCGCTGCGTTGGGGGACGCTCGCCCGGGAGGTTTCGGGCGCGTTGGCAGACGCAGGCTTCGCGGTCATCACCGGCGGGGGCCCGGGCCTCATGGCGGCGGCCAACGAAGGTGCACAGCGAGCCAGTGGAATCTCCGTCGGCCTCACCATCCAGCTCGCCGCACAGGAAGAGCCCAATCGGTTCCTCACCCTCGAGGTCCCCTTCCACTACTTCTTCCTCCGGAAGCTCGCCTTCGTGAGATACGCCTGCGCCTTCGTCCTTCTTCCCGGCGGATACGGGACGCTGGACGAGCTCTTCGAAGCCCTGAATCTGCGACGGACGCATCGCCTGGACCCGTTCCCCGTGATCCTGATGGGGTCGGAGTACTGGGGCGGTCTTCTGGAGTGGCTGGAAACCGCCGCCGTGGACGGCGGGACCTTGTCGAAGGAGGATGTGTCTGCGTTGGAGGTCACGGACGATCCGGCCGAGGTCGTGAGGCAGGTCGTGGAATGCCACGCGACGCTCTGCCGGAAGCTCGGGATCGCGCCGTGAGCGGCGCGACCGTCCTGCCTGCCCTGCACGTGGAGGTCCTCGAGGGCGCCGGGCCTCCGGTCCTGTTCCTGCCGGGCCTGGGAGCCACGACGCGGTACTGGGCCGGTCGCGTGAACCCTCTGCGGGATCGAGCGACTCTGGTCTTGGTGGACCTCCTGGGGTTCGGGAGGTCCCCGAAGCCTCGGGTGCGCTACTCCGTGGACCGGCACCTCGCCGCCCTCGAGCCGGTCCTCCGGAGCCGTGAGACGCCCGTGATCGTGGCCCATTCGCTGGGAGCGGTGCTGGCCGTGGCGCTCGCCCGGCGGGATCCCGGTAGCATCCGGGGTCTGATCCTTCTTTCCCTGCCGGCCTTCGAGGGTGGCCACAGGACCACGCTGGGGTTCCGGAGGGGACCCACGCCTGGGGGATGGATCGCCCGGAATATGGTGCTGACCGCCCTCACCTGCGTCTTCATGCGCCGGGTGATGGGAAGGGTGCTGCCCCTCGTGGTGAGGGACATGCCGCGGGACGTGGTGGAGGACCTCGTCCTCCACACCTGGCGCTCGTCCACATCGACGATCTGGGAGGTCCTCTATCGTCACGATGTCGTTCGGGACGCCCTGGAGCTCCCGCCTGACTTGCCAGTCCACCTACTGCACGGGGACCGCGACCCCTCCGGGCCCCTGGAGGGTGCGACGAAGCTGGCCGGCCTCAGGCCGAGCTGGGACCTCCACGTGCTGCCCGGGGTTCGGCACCACCCGCTGCTCGAGGCACCCGACGCCTGCCTCGAGTTCATCGGGGAGTCTCTCACCCGCACCTGGGAATCCGTCCGATGAGGACAGCCAGGGGTGATCCCCCGCAGGATGGAACCCGGAACGGGCCTCGGATCGGCGCCGGGGGGCGCCATCGACCCTTCGCTCTGGTCCTGGGAGGGGGGGGCGCCCGGGGCTTTGCCCATCTCGGGGTCCTTCGTGCCCTGGAGCACGAAGGACTCCGTCCGCAGGCGGTGGTGGGGGTGTCCATGGGAGCCGTGGTGGGCGTGGCGTACGCCATGCGGGAGGACTGGTATCGGGCGGTCCTCGACCTGGAGCTCTCAGACTTTCCAGGGGCCACAGGCGATCCGGACGGAAGGGGATCCCGTCTGCTCCATCGGGTTCGGTCCGCGGCGACCACGGCACGGGTGGTCTTGTCCATGTTCCGGGATTGGGGGCCAGCGGCGAAGGCGCAGAAGGCGGGGTTGAAAGAGCTCCGCGGACTCGTGGGCCAGGCTCCCCTGGACCGGTCCCGGATCCCGGTCGCGGTCACTGCCACGGACCTCCGGGGTGGCGGACGGGTCGTTGTCCGGACGGCACCTGCGGACGACGCTGTCTACGCCAGTGGGGCGCTGGCCGGGGTGCTTCCCCCCCTGGAGCTGGGGGACTGGCTGCTGGCGGACGGCGCGTATACCGACCTGGCACCTGTGGACGTAGCCCGAGAGATGGAGACCTCGGCCGTGATCGCGGTCGATGCGGGCTGGCTGGACCGGGCTGGCGAGATCCGAAATGGGTTCCGGGCGATCATCCGGGCCATGGAGATCTGTCACCGACAACACGCCCACCTTCGGTTCGCCGAGGCAGACCTGACCCTTCGCCCAAGGTTCAGACGAGACATCGACACGCTGGAGTTCAGCGCCCGGAGGGAATGTGCCGCAGCGGGAATCCGGGTCGTGCGGGAGGAGCGGCAGGCGCTTCGGGCGCTCCTGGCCCCAGAGGATCCATGCCGAGGAGACCTGCCGGGGGGAGCTCGATGAACTCCGGCGCTCGCAAGGATCCGATGGACCCGGGACGAGGGAGCGAGCGGGAAGCCACGACGGAATGGTCCACTGCGCTCCGGTCGCTCCGGGCGAGCCCCGATCTCTGGAGGATCGCGAGGATTCTGCGTCGACACGGTCTTCTCGCAGGGTTTCGGAAGGGACGGTCGGCGCCCCCGCCCAAATCCGTCCGCACGGCACTGGAGGAGCTCGGACCCGCGTTCGTGAAGCTGGGGCAGGTGCTCGCGCTGCGCCGAGACCTGCTCCCGGATGCGTACGTGGAGGAGCTGGAGCGACTCCAGGATCACAGCCCCCCCGTGGACGCGCTCGAAATCCGACGTGCGGTGGAGCAGGAGTTGGAGGCTCCGCTTGCCGAGCTGTTCGACACATTCGACGCCGAGCCCCTCGCCGGGGCGAGCATCGCCCAGGTGCATCGAGCCCGCATGGCGTCCGGCCGCGAGGTCGTGGTGAAGGTCCAACGCCCCGGGATCGAGGGTCGGGTCCGTCGGGACGTGGAGAGCCTCCTGGCCCTCGCCGAGATCCTGACGCGCCTCGTTCCCCGGGTCCGCCCCTTCGATCCGGTGGGGTTGGTCCGCGAGCTGGAACGGAGCCTCCAGCTCGAGCTGGATTTCACCGAGGAGGCTCGCAACATCCGGCGGTTCCGGGCCGTCCTGGCGGATGTCCAGAATCTCTGGATCCCGGACGTGGTCGACGACCGCTCGGGCCGGACGGTGCTGACGATGGAGCACTCTCCGGGGCTCCGCGTCGATCGGTACGCCGCGCAGCATCCGGAGCGGCGCGCGGAGATCGCCGGCGCGATCTCCGCCCTTCTCCTGCGCCAGGTGTTCGAGGAGGGACTCTTTCACGCCGACCCCCATCCCGGGAACCTGTTCGTCCTCGACGACGGGCGGGTCTGTCTCCACGATTTCGGGATGGTGGGTCACCTCCGGGAAAAGATGCGTTCCGCGTTGGAGCGGCTCCTTCGAGCCACCGTCCGGAAGGACGTGCGGGGGGCCGCAGACGCATACCTGGAAATGGGGATCGCTGGAGAAGACCTGTCCAGGGTTGCGCTGGAGCAGGAGCTTTCGCGCCTGATCGGCGAGATCCACGCCCGGCCCTCGAGGGAGGTGTCCGTGGGGCAGGCGCTGGAATCTCTCGTTCGCCTGGGGTCCCGCCATGGACTGCGAAACCCCGCGGAGCTCCTGCTGTTGACCCGGGCGTTTCTCATCACGGAGGGTGTGCTGCGGGCCGTGGACCCGGGGGTGGACGTGATCGGACTCTTCCGGGAGCAGGTGGGTGAGCTGGAAGCTCGGCGGCTCGGGCCCGGGGAAATGTCCCGTCGCGCCGGAGAGTTGGCGGTGGGGGTGGAAGCCTTCCTCCGCGAATCCCCGGGGGACGCCCGCCGGGTGCTCCGGCGTCTCGCGGACGGCACCCTCGGTCGGGTCCAGGCGCCTCGGCTCGAAGAACTCCTCGTCCGTGGTAGCCGGGCGGTAGAGCGACTCACCGGTGGGGTGATCGCCGCCTCCTTCATCGTGGGCGGGGCCCTTCTCACCGGCTTTGACGGGTGGCATCACCGCACGGGCGTGATCCTCCTCTGGGTGGGCGTCGCTCTTGCCCTGTGGGTCGGGATCGGCGCACTCCGGCGAGGAAGAGAATCGTAGAGAACCGACGTTCATTCCGGTCGGTGACGCGCCGGAAGATGAAACGGGAATCCGAAGAAGGAGGCAATCATGAAGACCAA
>PWZC01000370.1 GCA_003567615.1 Gemmatimonadota bacterium
ATGGTGGTTTCGGCCAAGCCCCTGGCCACCGATGTGGGCGCACGGGTCCTGGAGGAGGGAGGCAACGCCGTGGACGCGGCGGTGGCCACGGCGCTGGCCCTCACCGTGGTGGAGCCTTCCATGTCCAGCATCGGGGGGCGCACCCAGATCCTCGTTCGCAGCCCGGATGGCGCAGTGGAGGCGCTGGACGGCGGAACCGAGGTGGTGGCTTCCTTCGACCCCACCGCCCTTCCCGAGAGTCCGGATCCCTCCATGGGCTACGGTACGGTGGCGATCCCGGGAACGGTGGCCGCCCTTTCCGAGGCCCTTCGTCGCTGGGGCACGTGGAGCTTTGCCCGGGCCCTGGCTCCGGCCATCGAACTGGCGGAGGACGGCTTCCCACTGACCGAGGGGCAGGGCCTCCGGTGGGAGCAGGCCGCGCCCCACCTGGCTCGCAGCGAGGGAGCCTCGACCCACTTCCTGCGGCCCGACGGGACGCCCTTCCGAGCCGGTGATCGCTTCCGACAGCCGGCGCTGGCGGCCGCCCTCCGGACCCTGGCCCGGGAAGGCCCCGACGCCTTCTACCAGGGCGCCATGGCCGGGGCCATCGCCGAGGATGTTGCGGGGAACGGAGGGTTCCTCACCACCACCGATCTGGCTGGCTACCGGGTCCTTCCGTCGGAGGTGGTGCGCCGGAGGTATCGGGGACTCGAGGTGGTGGGAAGCGACCTTCCCGCCTCGGGGTCCTGGGTGGGGCGCATCCTGGAGTTGGTGGAAGAGGAAACGCCGGCGGGCTTTGGCGGTGACGCTCCTGAGGTGGGCTCGCCCGCGTGGGCCGGGGTGCTGGCCCGGGCCCTCCTGGCCGGATTCCAGGAGCGGGACCAGGCCTGGACCAGGGCGGTTGAGCCGGCGGGCCCGGACGGGAGCTCCGATTCGGCCGCGTCGGCGGAGGAGCCGGACCACACGACCCACCTCTCGGTGGCTGATTCAGAGGGATACCTGGTGGCCCTGACCCAGTCCATCGGACCGGCCTTCGGCTCCCATGTGGCGCACCCGGAGTTCGGGTTCCTCTACGCCTCCACCCAGGGGTACCTGGTGAGCGAGCCCGGAAGCCGTCCCTTCTCGTCCATGAGCCCACTCTTCGTCTTCCGGGACGGCGAACCGGAGTGGGTGCTGGGAGGGGCCGGGGCCCGACGCATCGTCTCCGCCATGGTGGCGGTGCTGAGCCGGGGGATCGACGGCGGATCGTCTCTGGGCGAAGCAATGGCCGCACCCCGCTTCCATGCGCTGGAGGGACCGGAGATCCGCCTGGAAGAGCGTCCTGGAGTGGCGTGGGGGGCGGCCGCGCAGGAAGGGCTTTCGGTTGAAGGATTCCGGGTTTCCACATCGGACACCCCGGACTTCTTCGCCCGCCTGCATGGGATCCGGTGGGATGCCGAGGGCCGGGAGTGGGTGGGTGTCGCCGACCCCCGCAGGATCGGGGCGGCGAGGGGCCCTCACCCCGCCGAGGTCACCGCCACATCGGTCAGGTAGCCCCGAGCGTCCACCGCCACCACGGCCTCCGGCGAGACGAAGACCGGGTTCAGCTCCAGCTCTTCCAGGTCAGGCACGGCGCCGGCCGCGGACGCCAGGGCGGAAATCAGGCGGACCAGGCCATCCAGGTCCACAGGGGGCCGGCCGCGATGGCCGTTGAGGAGTGGGGCGATGCGGAGCTCGTCCAGCATCTCGCGGATCTCACCCGAGTCCACCGGGAGCACCCGCACCGAGACGTCGTTCAGGACCTCCACCGCCGTCCCTCCCGCCCCCACCGTGAGGACAGTCCCGAACGAGGCGTCCCGTCGAACGCCCACCAGGAGTTCCACGGTGGGAGGCGGTAGCCGCCGGGCCACCAGAACACCCCGGACGTCCGGATCCACTCCCCGCTCCCGAGCCCATCGCTCCACCCCGCCCCGGACGGCCCGGACGGCCGCCTCCACCGCCTCGGGGGTTGAGCAACCCACCACCACGCCTCCCGCCTCGCTCTTATGGAGAACGGTTCCCGAGACCGCCTTCACTACCACCTCCCCGCCCAGATCGGCCAGCGCCGTGACGGCCTCCTTGCCGGTGGAGCAGAAGCGGGCATCCACCAGGGTCACCCCCCAACGGTCCAGGAGGGCACGGGACTCGGTCTCCAGGAGCGCGGAACGTCCCTCCCCTCGGGCTCCCTCCAGTGGGTCGGGCCCCGCTGCAGGCCCTGGGAGGCCTCCGTTGCGAGGGCCGGCCACATCCACCGCCCTCCCATCAACGTCTCGTTCATGGTCAGCGGCCCGGGTTCCAGCGGCCCGGGTTCGACCCGCCAGCGCCTCCAGGTGACGGCCCCGCTCCCACGCAGCCGCCGCCGCTCGACACGCCGTCTCCACCGAACGGAGTACCGGGACCCCCGCCTCCACCAACTCCCGGATGGCCCGGGATCCGGCCTCGGCGTAGATGGAGTGGACCACCAGGGGCTTCTGCGCGTCCCGGGCCATCCCGGCCATCTCGCCGGCCGCCACCCACTCCGCCTCTTCCAGCTCGGCGGCAAAGCGGATGGCGTACCCCCCGAAGAGACCCACCAGAACCACCCCGGCCACCTCCGGGTCGGCCAGGAGGACCTCCAGCGCCCGGGAGAAGACCGAGGGATCCCGATCCGCGGCCCCGGCGAAATCCACCGGGTTCCCCAGCGCTGCGTTGGGGCCCAATAGCTGCCGAAGGCGGGCCTGGGTCGCCTCCCCGGGTTCGGCCAGGGGGACACCGGCCTCCTCCAGCGCATCTGCGGCCATGGTCCCCTGCCCTCCGCCGTCGGCCAGGATGGCCAGCCCCCGACCCCGTCGGGCGGGAGGCTGCCCTGCCAGGGTGCGGGCCACCGGGAGGAGGTCGTCGGAGCGCGTCACCTCCACCACACCGGCCTGGCGCAGGGCCGAACGTACCACCAGGTGATCGCTGGCCACGGCTCCGGTGTGGGAGCGGGCCGCCCGATCCCCGGCCCGGGTCCGCCCCCCCTTCAGCACCACCACGGGAAGGTGGGGGGCCACCTCCCGTGCCACCCGGAGGAAGGCCTCACCGGCCCGGAAGCTCTCGGCGTGGACCATGACGGCCCCCACCTCCGGGGCCCGACCCAGGAAGGCCAGGTATTCATGAAAGCGGAGATCGCTCTCGTTCCCCAGCCCCACCACGAAGGAGAAGCCCTCGCCCGGCCGATCCACCGCATCGTTCAGGAGGGCCAACGCCGCGTTCCCGGACTGGGCCAGGAGGGCCAGGCGGCCCGGGCGGGTGCCGGGCACCCCGATGAGGTCCAGCCCCAGCGGAAGGTTCAGGATCCCGGAGGTGTTGGGCCCGATGACCCGGACCCCCGACTCGCGCACCGCGTCGACCAGGTCCGCTTCGAGCCCGGCGCCCCGTTCCCCCAGCTCCCGGAAGCCGGCGGCGAGAACCACGGCCCCGGCCAGGCCCCGCCGACCGCAGGCGCGGATCAGCTCCGGCACCGTGGGAGCCGGAGTGCAGATCACCGCCAGATCCAGGGTGCCCGCGGCCTCTTCCACCGAAGGGGCCACCGGGAGCCCCAGGAGGACTCCTCCCGACGGATTCACAGGCTGGATGTTTCCCCGGTACCCCCGGTTCTGGAGCGCCCGCACGACCTGGTACCCACGCTTGGTGGGATCCTGGGACGCCCCCACCACGGCGATTCCCCCCGGTCTGAGAATCCGCTCCATGGCCGTCACCGTCCCCGGTAGTCGGGTGCTCGTTTCTCGTGGAAGGCCCGCACTCCTTCCTCCCAGTCATCGGTGCCCATGCACGCCAGGAGGCCCTCTCCCTCCGCTCTGAGGGTGGCTTCCACCGATCGGTGGGGAGCCTCCCGGAGCAGCTCGCGAGCCAGACGCAGCGAGGTCGGGGCGGCGCCGTCCGCCAGCTCCCGGGCCCAGTCCAGGGCCCCGGAGAGCACCTGATCCGCAGGCAGCGCCCGATTCGCCAGACCCATCCCCGCCGCCTCATCGCCCGTCACGAACCGGGAGAGGAGAAGGAGCTCACGGGCCCGGGTCGTCCCCACCCGAGCCGGGAGCGTATAGCTGACCCCACCCCCGAAAAGGGTACCCAGGGCCACCTCGGGAAGGCGGAGCTTCGCCTCCCCGGCCACCACCATGAGGTCGGTGGAGAGGGCCAACTCGAGGCCGGCCCCGATGGCGTGACCGTTCACGGCGGCCACCACGGGCACGGGAAGGCGCTGGAGCCGCAGGTTGACCTTCTGGGCCAGGAAGACGTATCGGCGCCGGAATGCGTCATCCGGCTCCCGCTCGCCGTGGGCCTTCAGGTCGGCCCCGACGCAGAAGGCCCGTCCCGCTCCGGTCACCACCACCGC
>PWZC01000294.1 GCA_003567615.1 Gemmatimonadota bacterium
ACCGTGACCGTATCAGGAACCGTGACGGTATCCCGGACCGAGAGTCTCTCGGCCACCGCCACGTCCTGGGGGACGAGAAGAAGCGTGAAGAGCCAGATGGCGGCTCCGGAAAGCGGCGTCATGACTCGCGCCGACCCGCCCTGTTCCGGACCCATTCCACCAGGAGCCGGGTGGGGAAACCGAAGCCGCCCTTCCGCTGGTAGGGGCGTTCCTCGGACCCGTAGGCCGTTCCCGCGATGTCCAGGTGGGCCCAGGGAGTATCTCCCACGAACTCGGCCAGAAACCACCCTGCGGTAATGGATCCGGCCGGGCGCCCCCCCACGTTCTTCAGGTCGGCCACGTCGCTTTCGAGCTGCTTGCGGTAGGGCTTCCAGAGGGGGAGGGGCCAGCACGCCTCTCCCGAGGTCTCTCCGGCTGATCGCAACTCCTCGATCAGGGTGTCGTCGGTGCCCATGAGTGCAGCCGCATGATGGCCCAGGGCGATCACGCAGGCTCCGGTGAGGGTGGCGCAGTCCACCATGGCACGGGGGCGGTGGTGATCAACGACCCAGGAGAGCGCGTCGCAGAGGATGAGGCGTCCCTCGGCGTCAGTATTGATGATCTCAACGGTCTTCCCGGATCGGGCGGTCACCACGTCGCCAGGCTTGTTGGCAGACCCGTTCACCAGATTCTCGGAAGATGGGACGACACCCACCACGTTCACCGGAAGGTCCAGCATGGCCAGCGCCTTCATGGCTCCCAGGACCGCAGCACCTCCCGACATGTCGTACTTCATGTCCTCCATGCCCTTGGCCGGCTTGAGGGAAATGCCACCGGAGTCGAAGGTCAGCCCCTTGCCCCCCAGGGCCAGGGGGGCCTCGTCACCGCCGCCCCGGTGCTCCAGCACGATGAGGCGGGGCTCCTGGTCCGACCCCCGCGCCACCGAGAGGAGGGCGCCCATCCCTTCCTCCTCCATCTCGGCGGGGCCCAGGATACGGACCGCCAGGCCATGCTCCCTGCCCAGTTCCTGCGCCACCTCGGCCAGATGGGTGGGTGTGGCCACATTGCCGGGCCGCCACTGGAGATCGCGAGCCAGGTTCTGACCCGCCACCACTGCGGCGGCCACCTGGACGGCGCCAGGCCCTCCCTCGGCGGCCCCGTCCCAGGGAGCGTGGATCCAGGCCTCTTCGACCAGGGGAGGAGGAGCGGCCTCGGGGCTGGACGGATCGCCCTTCAGCTCCCGGAAATCCCAGGCGGCGAGGCCCAGTCCCTCGGCGGCCGCCTGGATGGCCCGGTCCCCCGGAAGGGAGTCGGGGAGTCGACCCTCGTCCGGGAGCACCAAGTGGATGCGGGTGATGGCCCGGGACTCGGCGGCACGAACGGCCCTCCCCGCTGAGCGGCGCAAGAGATCGGCATCGGCCTCCTCCGCCTTCCCTCCGCCCAGGATGACGGCCCGGCGCGGCCCGTCGGCTTCGGCTGGAAGGAAGAAGTCGAGGCGATCCTCCTCCCGACCGCGGAAATCGCCATCTTCCAGGGCCCGGCTGAGAAGACCGCCCAATCGGCCATCGAGTTCCCGGGCCGGTTCGTCCAATCCACCGTTTCCATCTTGCTGGAAGATGATGAGGGCCAGGAGGTCGGCGGCGTGGTCCCAGGGAGATGATGCCAGATAGTGGAGTCGCATAGGGGAGTCGGGAGCGGAAAATGGCATGGCGTTGGACGCGAGAGCCCCTCGGGAGGGGCCGGAAGAGCCGAGACGGACCGCCCGAGGAAGCCTGAAAAGCTAGGACGTGCCGCGCTCCATGGGCAAGGCGTCCAGGGAACTGATGGAGGTACACCGGCAACCCCGTCGGGCTCCCGGTGTACGGCGCGGGACCGGAGTCGTGTGCTTCGACTCGCTCAAACCAACACTTCGCAACGGAGGGGATAGATGACCGACGGACTCGATCGACGCACCGTTCTCGTCACCGGTGGCACGGGAGGGCTGGGCCGCCACGTGGTTCGGGCCTTCGTGGAGGCGGGCTCCCGCGTTCATGTGCCGGTTCTCGATCCATCGGAGATCGACGGCGTCACGGAGCTCCTCGGGGCGGCGTCGGATCGGGTCAAGTTCCATCCCGAAGCCGACCTGACGAACCCGGAGGTTGTGGGGCGGGTGATCCGGGCGTCGCATACCTCCAGGCAGGACGGTGAAGGCGTCCGAGGTCCGGACATCGTCCTGAATCTTGCGGGGGGATTCGCCATGGGGAAGGTGGAGGACACGGATCCGTCCACCTGGTCCCGCATGTTGGCCATGAACGCCACCACAGCCTTTCTCACGGCCCGGGCGGCCTTTCCCGCTATGAAGGAGCGGGGGTGGGGACGCATCGTGAACGTCTCCGCCTTTCCCGCCGTTCGGGGTGGAGCGGCGGGGCTATCGGCGTACGGCGCCGCCAAGGCAGCGGTGTTGAACCTCACCCAGACGCTGGCCCGGGAGGGGGTCGGCCACGGCATCACGGCCAACGCCATCCTTCCTTCCACCATCGATACACCAGGAAACCGGTCCGCCATGCCCGACGCGGATACCTCGACCTGGGTTCCGCCCCAGGAGATCGCGGGAGTCTGCGTGTTCCTCGCCGGGAGTCGGGCGCGGGTAGTGAACGGAGCGACCCTCACCCTCACGCTGGGAGGCGGGTGATCGCGTCCGCCGGTCCGCCGACACCTGAGTGACCGGGACGGTCTGGATTTTTCGGCGGGACTGGTTGAGATTCGTTCTCAACCTACGAATCGTCCATCCGAAGGGTGTCCGCGATGAGCACGGCTCCTTCCTCTTCGACCCGGCCAGGTCAACATGAACCACTCCCCTTCCCCCCGACTCGGCGCCCGTCGCCTGCTGGGCGGCTTCCTCATGGTGCCGGCCCTGGTTCTCGGCTTCTCCATCCAGGGTTGTCAGGACGAGTCGGAGGCTGTGGTGAACGTCTACAGCCACCGCCACTACGACACCGACGAAGCCCTCTTCCAGCGATTCACCGAGTTGTCAGGCATCCGGGTGCGGGTGGTGAGCGCCTCGGCGGATGAGCTCATTGCCCGCCTGGAGCGGGAGGGGCAGGCATCGCCCGCGGACCTTCTCATCACGGTGGATGCGGGTCGCCTGCACCGGGCTCGGGAGCGTGGCCTGCTGCAGCCTGTCGCCAGCGAGTTGCTCGAGGAGGCCGTGCCGGCCGACTACCGGGATCCGGAGGGGTTCTGGTACGGTTTGACCCGCCGGGTGCGGATCGTGGCCTACGCCCGGGACCGGGTCGACCCGGATCTCCTGCAGAGGTACGAGGACCTGGCCGATGACGAGTGGGCCGGACGCATCGTGGCACGCAGCTCCGAGAACATCTACAACATCTCCCACATGGCTTCCCTGGTCGCCGCCCTCGGCCCGGAAGAGGCCGAGGCCTGGGCGGAGGCGGTGGTGGCCAATTTCGCCAGGGCGCCCCAGGGCAACGATACGGACCAGATCCGTGACGTGGCGGCGGGGATCGGCGATGTGGCCCTGGTCAACACCTACTACGTAGGGCGGCTCCTGAACGCGGACGATACCGAGAGTCGCGAGCTGGCGCAGGGCGTGGGCGTCCTGTTTCCCAACCAGGAAGACCGCGGAGCCCATGTGAACGTCTCCGGGATCGGGGTCACGGCCCACGCCCCCAACCGGGCCAATGCCCTGCAACTCATGGAATTCCTCGTCGGGGAGGAGGCGCAACGTGCCTTCGCCGAGGCCAACTTCGAGTATCCGGTCCGGCCCGGGGTCCAGTGGGCTCCCCCCCTCCAGGACTGGGGAGACTTCCGCTCGGATCCCCTTCCCCTCTCCCGCCTCGGTGAGCTGAACAACGAAGCGGTAAGGATCTTCGACCGGGCCGGATGGCGATAGCCTTCTCCCGGGGCTGGGTCCGGGATCGCTTCCGGCCCCGGCTCCGGATTCACCTCACCCCCTGGACCCTTGTCACCTTCGCCCTCGTGGCGCTGGTGCTCCTCCCCCTCGCCTCGGTACTTCTGGGCATCTTCGGGGAGTCCAGCGATACCTGGCGGCACCTCGCCTCCACGGTGTTGGCGGACTACCTGGGCAACTCGGCCATTCTGGCTCTGGGGGTCGGGCTTGTGACCCTGGTCATAGGTGTGGGGACGGCGTGGCTGGTGGCCACCTGCGAGTTTCCCGGGCGGCGCTTCCTCGAGACCGGCCTGATCCTCCCGCTGGCCATGCCCACCTACATCATGGCCTACACGTACGCGGAGGTGCTGGCCCACTCCGGACCGGTACAGGGGGCGTTGCAACTCTTCCTGGACCCGGCGACCACGGCGGCGATCCGGACCGGTCTCATGTCCCTGCCCGGCGCCGTCTTCATCCTCTCCCT
>PWZC01000094.1 GCA_003567615.1 Gemmatimonadota bacterium
AGGGGCCGGAAGCGGTCCAGCCTCTCATGACGCTCACCTACCGGAGTCGCGCGGCGGAGGCCATGTCGTCCGACAGCCTTCGCCACCTGCGGGATGTGGCGGCGGCCCGAAACCGGGCCGAAGGGGTCACCGGTGTGGTGCTCTACGACAAACAGCGCTTCTTCCAGTGGCTGGAAGGACCTCCGGACAGCGTCGCCCGTGTGTGGTCGTCCATCAGCCGCGACCCCCGCCACACCGACATCGAAGCGATTTCGGTGCACGCCGCGCCCACCCGGCTCTTCGGACAGTGGGACATGCGGCTCTCCACCAGCCGTCAGGAGATGGTCGACCTGGCCGGCCTCTCCCCAGGTCTCATCCACCCGGAGGCCGAGCGCCTGGCCACCCTGGCCATCGGGACCGACTCCGACGCCGTCCGGGGCCTCATCGTCGAGGCCTACGATCGGTTCGAGTCCCTCCAGACAGTGACCGAACAGCTCATCGAACCGGCGGCACGCCGGCTGAGCGATCTCTGGAGTGTCGGCGACTGCAGCGAGTACGAGGTAACGCTGGGCCTCTGCCGCCTCCAGACCTCCATGCGCGTCCTCATGACGGACAGTGTGCCGGACATTGCCGCCGAACCGCTCGTGGTCCTGGTCGCGCCACTCCCTGGGGAGATCCACCTCCTGGGTGCGACCCTGGGCGCCGAGGCGACCTGGCAGGCCGGGTGGGAGACGGAGCTGAGATTCCCGTCCACGGAAGAGGCGCTCAGGAAGATCGTGGCCACCAACTGGTTTGATGCCGTCGATCTATCGCTGAGCCCGGCGAGCCAACGGGAGCACCGCATCCCGAATATGGAAAAGATCATCGCCACAGTGCGCCAGGCGTCACAGAATCCCGCCCTGGTGGTCGTGGCCGGAGGGCGGGCGTTCTACGACCGTCTGGCCACCAGTTCGGATGTGGGCGCCGATGCCAGTCATGCATCCGCCGCTCAGGTGACCCAGGCCATCGAGCGGGCCCGGCGGGGTCGGAAGTAGCCCCGGGCCCAGTCCGCCTCGCCCCCACTCCCGTCCCGCACCCTCCACGACCCCAGGCCGTGGGGGACCCGGAGTCAGCCGTCCTTCTCGTTCTTCGCGTGTCCGGCCATGTGGGACCACGCGCCCTCGGTGGCCGCATCGGGATCCGGGTTCCAGTTGGGACCCGCGGCAGCTTCCGCCAGATCCGTGTCGGTTCCGGGCCACCCATCTGCGCCGTGGGCCATCTCCCAGAAGGCGATCTCGTAGAGAAGGGCGAGGCGGTAGGCATCGGACATCCGGGCCTGCTCGGCCGGAGACGCCTCGGCGGCCAGCCCTTCCAACTCTTCCCCGAGCCACTGCACGTAGCCTGCGAACTCCGGGCCGGACCAGTTCTCCACGAAGGGCATCCAGGGGGAGTCAGGATCAATCCCCTCGCGGACCACCTTCCACGACTCGTAGTAGGCCCGCTCGGCGGCGTACAGGACGGTCCAGGCCACCGGGTAACTCGCGTACGCCGCCGTGCTCAGGAGGAACTGCACGTAGGCGTGACAGGCGAAGGCCGGGGGGGCGCCGCGGAGCTCCACGTCCACCCTCGCCGCGCGCTCCTCGAAGAGCCGGAGCTCCTTCTCCAGCGCCGAGATCACTCCCGCCAGGGGCGCCCAGTGGTGCGTGGGCGCCTTGGGGAGGAGGGCTCCGATGAAGGGGATCGCCGCCTCCACGAAGAGGTAGTCCTGGCGCATCCAGGTGGCGAAGGTCTCCCGGGGGAGGGTCCCGTCCCGGGTCTCCAGGAGGAAGGGGGGCTCCCGGATGCGGGTCCAGAGGGGTGCAAATCGCCGGTCCTGCTCCGAAATGAATGGCATGGGCTCTCGCGGGGGGCTGTGGGTGGCGGAGACGGGTCGGCCGGTCGCCGAGCCGCCGTTGGTGCTGTCCCGCAGCGAGGGGAGAGCATCGGAGGGGCTGTGCCGTAGTGGGCGGTGTTCTTTCGTAGCAGGGAAGGTGGAGGTTCGCCGACTCAGGCTCAACCCTGTCGGGCTCGGGCCGGGGTCGCTACGTTCGCCTCCCACTCCACACGGCCTGTCTGGAGGTCGAGCCATTCCCACGTCCGAGTCTTCAGAGAGCACGTCCTGGAAGGGCGGGCCGACGCCTGATCCTCCCCGGTGGCGTCGTCGCCGGCGCCTCCTCCGGATTCTCCGCTGGGGTATCCTGGCTGTGGCGCTGGTCGGCTTGCTCCTCTACGGGGGGTATCAGTACCTCCTGACCACCCCCTGGGGCCCGTCCTTTACCCTCTTTGCGGACGGGCACCGGACCGAGCACTTCCAGGCCATGGACCGGGTCTTTCCCAGCGTTTCCATCCAGGCCGGGACCGATGTCCGCGCCCTTGTTCCCGATCATCGACCCATTCCGGCGCAGTACCGGTACGCCGGGGAAGACCGGGACACCGAAGCCTTCCTGACCCGCACGGAAACCACCGGATTGGTGGTGCTCCGGGCCGACACCCCGGTCCATGAGGAGTACCGGTCCGGGTGGAACGAGATGTCGCCGGCCACCTCCTGGTCGGTGGCAAAATCCTTTGTGTCGGCGCTTCTGGGCATCGCGCTGGCCGAGGGGAGCATCGAGAGCCTGGACGATCCGGTGACCCGGTACCTGCCGGAGCTGGCGGACTCCGCCTACGACGGGGTGCCCCTCCGGCATCTCCTGACCATGTCGTCGGGCGTGGATTTCGACGAGGGCTACCAGAGCACCTTCTCGGACATCAACCTGATCTTCCTCCGATCCATGGCCTCCGGCCGGCCCATGCTGGACTACTACGCCGGGCTGGGTCGGCTGCGGGAGCCCGGGGTGTACAACGAGTACGCCTCCTCGGATACCGGGGTGCTGGCTCTGGTGCTGGCCCGGGCCACCGGAGTGTCTCCCGCCCGATACCTGGAGACTCGACTGTGGCACCCCGCCGGGATGGAAGCGGACGCCTTCTGGAACACAGATCGGAGCGGTGCTGAGATCGGCTTCTGCTGCCTGAACGCTGTGCTCCGGGATTGGGCGCGGTTCGGGCTCCTTTACCTGGAGGATGGGGTCCGGCCGGACGACGGGGTGCGGGAGGGGCGCCGGATCCTTCCGGAGGGGTGGGTGGCCCGGTCGGTGGAGCCCGAGGCCCCGCATCTGGAGCCCGGGCCGAACCCCGACTCCCACTGGACCTTCGGCTACGGGTACAAGTGGTGGATCCCGGAGGACCGGGAAGACGGCGAGTTCACGGCCATCGGCGTCTACGGCCAGTACATCTACGTGAATCCGGCCCGAGGGGTGGTGGTGGTGAAGACCGGAACCGATCCCCGCTTCGATGATCACGACCACGAGTCCGTGGCACTCTTCCGGGCCATCGCCCGGGAGGTGGGGCGGGACCCGTAGGCCGGGTGGCGGAGGCCTCCACACAGGAGATTCGTGACACGAGATTCGTGACAGGAGATTCGTGGTGACTGGGATGACCCATGAGCATCGTTGCGGGAGGGAACGGCGCGGCGCCGGTCACGCCACGTCGAGACCTCGCACCCTAGGTCTGCTCGTTCTCCCCTGCCTGCTGACGGCCGTGGGGTGCGGGGCTGGGGCCGGAGACGGATCCACGGTCACCCTGGTGGAGGGAACGGTGGGGGCGGCCTGCCATCTGCAGGCTCCCTTCGGCGTCTCACCGGATGGCCGGTGGCTCCTGTTCGGTGAGGAGTCCGGCGACCTGGCGCTGGTGGACCTCGAATCGGGAGAGCGCCGGATCCCGGAGGTGAGTCCCGAGGCCCGCGCTCGGATCGAGGGGGGGAGAGAGCCCGATCTGCAGACGCTTTGCTGGTCCGCCGATGGGAACGAGGCGGTCCTGCAGGGCCCGGCCCTGGCTTCCATGGACCCCGCTCAGCCGAGGATTCCCAACGTCTTCTCCCTCCGGGTGGGGGAACCGTCTCCCACCCTGGGCGTCCGGACCTCGCCCGACTGCCAATCCCGACCGGGCCGGGCCTGGGACCTGTGGACAGAGGGTCGACCGGTCTCGCCCGGCTCCGGTCGGCCTGCCGGGCTCCTGGAACCGGAGGCGCCGGATCCGGTGATCACCCGGGGGAGCCGCGTGGTCCAGGGCCCCGGAGAGAGCCGGGCCCGGATCCTGGATGCGGACGGCCAGACCCTCGTGGAGGTCCGACCTCCCCGCTTCGCGCCCCTGGGGGCGGGGGCCACCATCACGGCGTTCGCCTGGTCACCCGACGGCTCACGGCTGGCCTGGGTCAGCTCGCGGACCCGTGCCGGGAGCTGGGGAGGGCGCACCCGGATCCAGCTTCGCGAGGCCGACGGTTCATCCCGGACCCTCGGTCCC
>PWZC01000091.1 GCA_003567615.1 Gemmatimonadota bacterium
CCGGCCGTCCCACACGTCCTGGCGCCAGTAGCGGGCCGGCACCTCGCTCCGGACTTCGAAGAGGAGATGGTCGGTGGAGGCGACCCCGTGGCGGTCGACGCTGGTGACCGTGAGCACATGGACCCCAGGGGGAAGATCCTCAGGCAGCCGGGCCTTCCACAGACGGGAACTCCGATCGGCCACCGCCGTCTGGGGCTGTGGAACCCCTCGGAAGGTTCGGCCGCGATAGGCCTCATACCCCTGCGATCTCGCCTCTCCGTCCCGACTCTGGAACGCGAACCGTCCCACGGTGAGCTGACGCTTCGCGGCGAAGGGGTCGGCCCAGTCCACACCGATTCCTGCAGCCTCACCGGCCCCTGCCTGGGTCCGGTGGAGAGGGAACGGGGAGCCGTCGTTCAGTCGCGCCTCCACCCGGGTCTCGGACGAACCGGCCCAGACGTTCACCGTTACCTCAACCCCAAGCCGGAGGTCTTCCGGGGTGACCAGGCGGGTGTCGGGTAGGTCGTGCACGTTCCGTGGAGGAATGGGATGCCGCGTCCCCACAGGCTCGGCCCGCCAACGTTGCAACTCCTCGAACCACGCCCGAAAGGCCGGGGTCTTGAGATCGACCCATTGGACTCGCCGGGGGTCCAGCCGGGAGGCATGGTAACGCTCCCGGTACGAGGCGCCGTCGAAGTCGAGGACCACGAAGCCCTTGGGGGCGCCCATCCGCTGAAGCGCCTGGGGATCACCATCCAAGTTCACGTCGCCCTGCCACCAGTTGCCCGATGTGGCCCCCACCACCATGTGCCGGAAGGGAAGCGGCCCGACACCGACGTGTTCCCACCAGCCCTCAAAGTGCTGGCCAGGCGAATGATTCTCGATGGTGTGGGTGTGCCCGGAGAGGGACAGGGCCTCGCGACCGGCCACCAGAGCGTGGATCTCGGGAGCGTTGTCCGTCTGGTGGATGGGACTTGCAGCGTCCATGAACGACACCAAGGGACCGTGGTGGACGAAGACGATGAGCCGGTCCTCCGGGATCTCCACCAGGAGATTCCCAAGCCACTCCATCTGGGTGGCTTCGACACGCACATTGTAGCGCCGATCATCGTCCTCCACGCAGAACTCCCGGCCCGGGAGGGCCAGGTCCGCCTCTCCGCAGGGGAAGACGATATTGTCCAGGACGACGAAGGTGACCTCCCCGATCTCGAAGGCGTAGTAGGTGGGTCCCCAGATCCTGCGCCAACTGTCCGCGGAATTCTCCGGCCGGGTGGCATCCAGGTCCAGATCGTGATTCCCCAGGGCGGCCCACTGGGGGACACCCACGGTCGCCCCGACTTGGAACACCCGGTCCAGGAGAGCCAGGTCGTCGCCCGCCACGTCACCCACGTAGATCATGCAATCGTCACCGGTCAGTCCCATCTCCACCAGGTCGGTCACGGCACTGACGCGGAAGTGGCCCACCTCGTCGCCGGAGTAGGTCTGGGAGTCACCCAGGACGGCACAGGTGAACCGATCCGAGCCCTCCGCAGGCCGGAGGGGAAAGTTCACGGCCGCAGGGGCCGGCCCCGTGTCGGGGAGTCCGCCGAATCGAAGATCCTCCGGCGTCCCACCAGGTTTATGCACGTATCCAAAGCGGGGAACGCCCCGCTGATCCGTGGGCACCCGCCAGCCCGACGGCTGTGCCACGGTCAGGTCCATGTCCGGCCGCACCGGGAGTTCGTACCGCCCCTCCACGTCCGTCCGGACCACATCCCGTCCGTTGGATACCAGCACCCCGCCGATGCCGGGCTCCCCCTCACTCCGACGCCCGTCTCCGTCCAGGTCGTGGAAGACGAGCCCCCGTATGACAGTCCCGTCGCCATCAGGGATGACTTCGGGCTCGGCGATCCAGCGATCGCCCGGGCCTGTTCCGGACAGAGCCCCCGGTGGGGAAGGTGGCGGTGCAGGCTGTGCCTCGCCTGGCGTCGGGAGCGCCCAGAGTGCTGTGGCGACGAGGATACCGATGGACCTGCCGGGCAGACGAGAGGCCGGGGCAGGCAAGCCAATGCGCGAGAGTTTCATGATGCTCGGTGTGATCGGAAACGGATGGCCAACGTGGGCCATGAAGCCGATTGAGCATTGCGATGGATCGTCACGCGCAGCCGATACAGGCGGAAACGAAGCGGTAACGACGAAGACTCACCCGCGATCCAGCAGATTCTCCTCCTTCGACTCCCGATATTCCCGTTCGATTTCCTCATCGATGGTGGTATCGGGTGAGACATCCACCTCCCTGGCTTCGGGAGCATCCTCCCCGCTCCTCGCCCCTTCCCAAACCTCCTCGTCGGCGCGGGCCAGCCCTCGGACACCGCGCCCCGAAAGCTCCGGCGATCCTTCGCCGAGACCGGGCGCCGCAGCGGAATCCAGAAGCCGCACGCCGAACTCCGGCGGAGGCGTCCGGATACCCGTCGCCTCGAACGCCTCCTTGACGGACTGGATGGCCCGGCTCCGGACCTTGTGAAAATCGTTCTCACTCTGGTCCACCCAGGCCACGGCCTGCAGCGTCACCGAAGAGTCGGCCAACTCCTGCACTCGCACAGCGGGGCCCGGCTTGGCCAGGACGCCGGGGATCCCCTCGAGGGTACCCTTGGCCACCACGACCGCTCGATCGATCACCTCGTCCGGCGCCACGCCTACGGTGAAGACGACTCGCCGGCGAGGATTCCGGGTCAGGTTCGTGATGACCGCCTTGAACACCGTGGCATTGGGGATCTGAACGTGATTTCCGTCCGGCGTCATGAGCACCGTTTCCCGCCCCGTGAGCCGCACGATCCGCCCTTCCTCGCCAGCGAGACGCACGTGATCGCGAACGGCAAAGGGCTGCCGGATTGAGAGGAGGATCCCGGCGAGGTAGTTCTCCACGATGTCCCGGAAGGCGAACCCTACAGCGATCCCCAGCACTCCGGCCGCACCGAGGACCGCGCCCACCAGCGCCGCTATTCCCATGAGGTCCAGCGCCAGCACCAGCGCCAGGAGGAGAACCCCGATCCGTACCGCCTGCCGGACCAGGTTCTCCACGAAGGGATTGGGATCGACCCGACGGAAGGGGAGACGCCGCCGGGAGAGCCATCCGCCCCCGATCGCCCCCGCCGCCACCACCAGAGCACCCAGGAGGAGGGAGGGGACGAAGCGGAGGAAGGCCAGCCCCTTCTCCCGGGTCCGCTCCATGGCCGGCTGGAGACGGCGACGCAGATCCGTCTCCACTACCAGCCCCCGAACGTCCACGAACACCACTCCCGGCACCACCTCCCTGGCGTACCGGATGGCCTCATCCCGGTCCTCCACGGAAAGAGCTCGCCCCCGGAGTTCCAGGATGACCCCCGCCCGTTCCACCTCCATCCCCTGGAGTCCCGGCATCCTCTGGTAGATGGCCAGGAGATCGTCCACCGGATCGTCCACTCGGAGAAGATCCACCACCCGGGGCGATACACCCGCCGGCGGCGCGGCCACAACGGCTCCGGGAACGGACTCCGGGATACACAGCAGAGCCACCAGTACGAGAAAGAACACCCCTCGGCCACGCCGGCGCCGGAGCCGCACTCCTCCGGGACGGGATCTCACCGGGCACCTCCCAGGTGGGTCCCAAGGAACTCGGCCTGAATCGCCACCACCCGACTGAACCAGGGATCCACGTAGGGATCGAAGTGGCCCATGGGGAAGTCGTGAAGCTCCACGCCCGGGATGCGCTGTGCCACCTTGCGGCTCGCTCCGGGTGGGCAGATGGCGTCCTCCATGGCCACGGTCACCTGGGTGGGGACGGAAATCCGGCCGGCGTGCCGTCCGGGATGATAGCCGAGAATCTCAAGGAAGACCCGGGCCGGAACCCGCCCCGACCACCCGACCCCGTCCGGGACCATGGCCGTGTAGCCGGCATGGGAATCGGGAGACGCCAGGAGAGCCAGTCCCCCGGGGGCCACCACGGGGACGGTGAGCGGCTGACGTCCCACGGCGCCGCGCAGACGATCCAGCAACCCTCTGGTCACAGCGGGCACATGGTACCGAAGGGGATACGCGAAGGTGCTGGCCCAGCCGCTGACGAAGGGAATCATGGAGAGCACAGCACGGACCCCCTGGGGCGACCGGGCGGCGAGGGCCAGGACATGTCCTCCGGAGAAGGAGGTCCCCCAGAGGGCCATCCGATCCCCGTCCAGTTCGGGAGTCGAACGAACGAAGGCGAGGGCTGCCTCGTAGTCCTGAAGCTGCAGGGACGCGTCCACAAGTCCTCTGGGATCTCCCGAACTCTCACCCAGGTGCCGATAATCGAACACCAGGACAGCAAAGCCGCCGCGAACGAACC
>PWZC01000377.1 GCA_003567615.1 Gemmatimonadota bacterium
CCCACACCCTGCCCGGCATCCACCATCTCCTTGGCCCGTCGCGACGCGATGTCCCGGGGTGAGAGGTTCCCGAACGAAGGGTAGAGCCGCTCCAGGTAGTAGTCCCGATCCGACTCGGGGATGTCGTTGGCTCGCCGTTCCTCGTCCGGATTCGTGGGAACCCAGATCCGCCCGTCATTCCGGAGCGATTCACTCATCAGGGTGAGCTTCGACTGGTACTCCCCGCTCTGGGGAATGCAGGTGGGGTGGATCTGGGTAAAGCAGGGATTGGCAAAGCCGGCCCCGCGCTTGGCCGCTCGCCAGACCGAGGTGACGTTGCACGCCTTGGCGTTGGTGGAGAGGAAGAAGACGTTGGAGTACCCCCCTGTGCCCAGGACCACGGCGTCGGCCATGTGGGCCTCGATCTTCCCGGTGACCAGGTGACGGGTCACGATGCCCCGCGCCCGCCCGTCCACGATCACCACGTCCATCATTTCGTGGCGGTTGTACATCTTCACGCCACCCTCGTGGATCTGACGTTCCAGCGCCTGATAGCACCCCAGGAGTAGCTGCTGACCCGTCTGTCCTCGGGCATAGAAGGTTCGTGACACCTGAGCACCGCCGAAGGAACGGTTGTCAAGGAGTCCACCGTATTCGCGGGCGAAGGGTACCCCCTGAGCCACCGCCTGATCAATGATGTTGAGGGACAGTTCCGCCAAGCGGTACACGTTGGCCTCCCGCGAGCGGAAGTCCCCCCCCTTCACCGTGTCGTAGAAGAGACGGAAGACCGAGTCTCCGTCGCCCTGGTAGTTCTTGGCGGCATTTATTCCGCCCTGGGCGGAGATGGAGTGGGCCCGTCGGGGCGAATCGTGGTAGGTGAAGCAGTGGACATCGTAGCCCAACTCACCCATGGTGGCGGCGGCGGCCCCACCGGCGAGCCCGGTCCCCACCACGATGACCTTGTATTTCCGCTTGTTGGAAGGATTCACCAGCTTCATCTCGAACTGGCGTCGCGTCCACTTTTCGGCGATGGGACCGTCCGGAATCTTGGCGTCGAGCTCCATGTGTACTCACATCTCCGATTTCACGGGAAGGGAGGCCCTGCTCGTCCCGGGGCCGCCGGGAGTCAGCTTGGCGTCAGGATCCGGTCAGCGTCAGGATCCTGGCCAGCACAGCGAGGGGTACCGAAACGAATCCCACGAAGAGTATCACCGAGATCCCCGCTGCCAGGGGGCGTCGGATCCGGTCGATCTTCCGGTTCTGGACGCCGAGGGTGGTGAACACGCTCCAGAGCCCATGATAGAGGTGCAGGCAGAGCGCTCCTACGGCCACGATGTAGAAGCCGGCCACCAGGGGGTTCTGGAATCCGACGACCAGATTGTCGTAGACGCGCCCGTACTCGAAGTCCGGATGGACGTGGCCCGTGGTGAAATGGAGGATGTGATACACCACGAAGGCCGCTACGATGACCCCTCCCCACCGCATGGTCCGGGAGGCATACGAGAAGACCTGGGAATCCTCTTTCCGATACCGGCTCGGGCGGGCCGTCCGAGCCGTCGACCAGAGCTGGATGGCGGCAAGGATGTGGATTCCCACCGCCGCCAGGAGCACGAGCCGGAAGGCCCAGAGGAGGCCGCCCTCCGGAACCAATGGATATCCCACCTCCCTGAGAAACTCCGCGTAGGTATCCAGGGGATGGGTGCCGTCACCGTCGGCCGATTGGAAGGCCTTGAGGTTGCCGACCATGTGCGCGACGATGAATCCGAAGAGGATGAGGCCGGAGATGGCCATCATGATCTTCTTGCCCACCGACGAACGATAGAGCGTCAACACGCGGCGCATGAGCAGGGCTCCTTGGAGGTTTTGCCGCTCAGAGTCCCACGGGCAATGCCCGGGTGCAGGAGCGGCTCCCTGACTGACAAAGGCTCAGGAACGTTTCCGCCAACCCCAGGGGCCGGCAGAGGATCCACTCAATCCAGTTTTGCGATTGTGGAGCGCACGGCTTCGGCGCTCTTTTCGAGCTGAGCCTGCTCCTCGTCCGTCAATTCGACCTCGATGATGTCCATGAGCCCACCCTCTCCGATTCGACACGGCACGCCGAGGAAGATGCCCTCCTGACCGTACTCGCCCTGCAGGTAGGCAGCGCACGGTAGAATCCGGCGCTTGTGCCGGCAGATGGCTTCGGCCATCTGCACCGCCGCTGTGGCAGGGGCGTAGTACGCACTGCCGGTCTTCAGGTACCCGACGATTTCGGCACCGCCGTTCCGGGTGCGGTCGATGAGGGCATCGATCCGGTCCTGTGACAGGAGTTGCGTGAGTGGGATTCCGCTCACCGATGTGTAATTCACCAGGGGGACCATGGTGTCACCATGTCCTCCGAGGACCAGGGCCTGAATGTCCTCCACCGAGCAGTCCAGCTCCAGCGCAATGAAGGACCGGAACCGAGCCGTATCCAGAACCCCGGCCATGCCCAGGACCCGTTCCCGGGGAAACCCGGTGGTCTTCATGGCCACATAGGACATGACGTCCAGGGGATTGGACACCACGATGATAATGGAGTCCGGGGCGACCCGTGCGATCTCACGGGAAACCGACTCCACGATTCCGGCATTGGTCTTGAGGAGGTCGTCCCGGCTCATGCCGGGCTTCCGGGCGAGCCCGGCGGTCACGATGAAGAGATCCGAGTTCTCGGCCAGGTCGTAGGACGAGGAGCCCACCACTCGTGTGTCGTAGCCCTCAACCGGTGCGCTTTCCCATTGATCCAGGGCCTTGCCCTCGGGAATTCCTTCAGCGATGTCCACCAGGACGACCTCCCGTGCCAGCTCCAGCTGGGCCACGCGGTAGGCTGCGGACGCACCGACGTTTCCGGCACCGACGACCGTGATCTTCTTCATGTTTGAACTCCCGGGGGAGGACGATTCGGAGGGAATGTGAACCGCCGGAACCTATCCGCACCCCGCGGGAGTGTCAACGCAAATGGTCACCGGAAAGGGTGACGTGGAGGGATGGATCAGATACCGTCGATCCGACCTCGATGCATGCGACGGATCCGATCGTTGAAATCGTCACGGAGGGCCTGAAAGCGGAGGACTTCTGCGGGAGACATGATCTGAAGCAACTGTGACTCCTCATCTGCCTCCAGCAGTGCTTCGTGCGATCGGATGGCTCTCGTCTCCGACAGGATGCGCCGTGCCATGGCCTCATCCCCGTCGGACTCATGGAATTCCCGGGAGAGAGCCCGGAGAGCACGGCGCCGCTGATACAGTTCGCGGCGTCGCTCGACCATGGCCGTCATGACGCCCCGAATGGCCTCCATGGTCGGCTGGTCCAATCCCAACTCCTCGACCATCTCCCGCTCGAACTGGGCATGGATGGCCGCCTGCATCTCCTCCCTCGTCATCTGCTCGGCGCCAGGCGCCCGGGTCGTTTGCGCCAGAGCGGGCGCGGCCGGGATCAGAACGGTGGCCGCAAGAACAAGAAACGCCGTCGCCCCGGCTCTCCGGCGACCTCGCCGGCATAACCACCGGCCATGAAACACCCCCCTACAGGCGGTCTTCCGCAATTCCCTTCTCACCATCCCCCCTCGGTCACCAGGGCCAGGAGTACTTCATCGGGCAGGGCATCCAGGACCGGGGCACCTGCCACCATCCACTCGTCCCGATCCTCCGATTCGTCAGCGTCATCCAGAAAGGCGGAGAACAGAAGATCGCCGGCTGTGGGAGATTCACTCAACCAGAAGGTTCCGATCCCAAGGGCCAACACCAGAATGGCCGCAATGGAGGCAGCCCAGCCCCCATATCGCCGTGGAGGCAGGTACGGGGGGGGTGGTGCTGACACGGTCGCCGGTGCCACCCGGGGAGGCATTGCAACCGCGGGAGCCTCCAGCCGGGCCAGGACAGAAGTGGCCAGGCCGGACGGGGCTTCGGGCCTGGCGGACAGAACCTGCTCCAGAAAGAGGGCCTCGTCCCGACAGGAGTCGCAGTGGGTCAGATGTTCCTCGATCCAGAGCGCATCGGACATGTCCGGGATGCTTCCCCGGACGTGAAGGGGAAGCAGGTCCACAGCGCGAGCGCAGCCCGATCCGCCGGACCCCTTCCAGCCGTACCTAGTTTCCTCGGTCATCCAGCAACTCCCTCAGTCGTCTGATCCCGTGGTGATAGTTCACCCGGGCCGCCCCCTCCGATGAATCGATGGCCCGCCCGATTTCCCGAAAGCTCAACCCGTCGAAGAGTCGAAGGGACACGCTCATCTTCTGCTTGGGAGGAAGGCTGTCCAGCGCTCTGCGGACCCGTCCGATCTCGGATTGCCCCAGAGCGGTGCTCTCGGGGTCTGCCGC
>PWZC01000350.1 GCA_003567615.1 Gemmatimonadota bacterium
GTGTCCCGAATAGTGGACCACCACCACGTCCCCTTCCCCGGTTTCGTGCACAAGCGCATCGAAGGCAGCGAGGATTCCTTCCCGGGAAGCCTCCTGATTCAGGAGCAGGCGCACCTGCTCCGTTGGGAATTCGAAGGTGGTACGGAGAACGTCCGCCGCCAGGCGTGCGTCGTTGACACAGCCCCTCAACTGCTCCCACGGCTTGAGGAACGGATATTCATCGATCCCGATGCACAGCGCCCGACGCTGCGGTACACTCATGGTTCAAAACTCCGAAGAGGGGATCCCTCCCGACCGGGAGGCCTGGGAGGGTCGGGGGCGCCGGAAACCCATGGAAGTCGCGGGCGCCCGGCGTTACTCCAACTCGCCCAACTGAGGCGCCGGGGGCGGGCGCCCGGGGTCCCTCCCTCTCCCCCCTTCGCCTTCTCCCGCCTCATGCTGCAATTCCCGAACGGCGTCACTCAACTCCTGAAGCCAGGGGGTGAGTTCGCGGAAGTAGCGGTCCAGCTTGCGCTCCAGCTCTTCGGACATGGCGTGGTCTCCAGATTGGGGTGGCGTGCGGGGGGTGGGGGGTCAGGGCCGGCTCGAGGTGACGAGCTGGTCCCTGCGTTCCCGGAGGATCCGGGCATCGCTATTCATGCGAAGGCTCTCGGTGGCCGCCGCGCGGATCTCCAAGGCGGCAGGTCGGAAGAGCGGATAGATGCTTGGGGAAGCCTCAAGCCAGGTGGTCACGTCCACCGCTTCCCCGTGGCGGCCTAGGGCCAGAGCCAGCCGGGCATGGATCAGCCGCTCATGGCCCAGAGCGTCCGCCTCGTTCCACTGGATCTCTCCCTGGGGACGGAGCGACCGGAACACCTCCAGCGCGGCAATGGAGTCTTCCTCCGCCAGGGCCGCATGACCCGCCATGGCCCGCACAAGAAGGGAATCCCGGGGCGAGGCGGACCCGGTGGCCAGGCGCTCCTCCATCCTCCAGGCCACATCCCGGGTTGCTTCGGCGTCGCCCCGCGAGGCCTCCCAGATCCCCATGAACCAGAGGCGGGCGACATTGGTGGAACGGTACCTTCCCTCGGCGTCCCGATTTTCCTCCGCTACGCTCTCCGCTCGACCGCCGGTGGGGAAGCCGGCGGCCTCCACCAGTAGGAAGAGGAGTTCGGCGAACTGCACCGGGTCGCTCGGTTCGGCAGGGGGGGCGGGATCGCGCAGGCCCCGGGACGAAGAGTCCGCCGCTCGCCGAAGATCGGCCAGCGACGTACCGGCGGCGTCCAGGAGCGCCAGCGCCTCCTCGGTGCGACCGGTGGCCAGGAGAAGCCCCGTGAGACCCCTGAGGCTGCTCCACCGGCGCCCCACCTCCCATCCGGAGGTGTCGGTGTCGTGGGCCAGGATCGCCCGGTAGGCGGCTTCGGCGCAGGGCCATCTTCTCTCGCCCGCCGCCAGGTTCACGGCTACCTCCATGAGGACGCCGGCACGCTCCTTGGCCTCGGTCTCCCAGTCCACCGCACCGGGTCCATGGACGGCACATCGCGTGGAGATCTCGATCTCGGAAACCAGGGTCGGGTCGAAGGCGACGGAGCGAAACTCCTGGTCGAGTCCCGTCAGGGCGTCCCGGTCCTCGGTTCGGAGTCGGTGCTGCGCCAGGTGGTAGAGGACGCCGCCGGCGGTGGGATCCAGGGTGAAGGCCTGCTGGAAGGCCGCCGTCGCCAGAGAGTCGGGCAGGCGCCTGGACGGGGCCAGGTGGTGGTAGACTTCCCCCCTCTGGGCCCAGGCGGCAGCCATGCGTGGGTCCAGCGCCAGGGCTCGATCCAGCGCCGCCAGCGACCCCTCCGAGTCTCCCGCCAGATACGCCTGCAGCCCCTCGGCGAAGGCCCGATCCCGCTCCGTCAGATCCAGGGCCAGCGCAGCCTCCACAAGGAAGGACGCCTCCATCGAGCGGTGGGTCCACGACGCGGCCTGCGCTCCCCGGATGGCCGCTTCCGGGAAGGCCGGGTCCACGGTAAAGGCAGATTGGTACGCTGCCAGCGCCTCCGGGTATCGGGCTCGACGATACGCCGCCTCTCCGGCGAGAAAGTGGGCGACGGCGGCCGGCTCCCGATCGGTGAAGTGGGCGGCGAAGTCGGCCGGCGCCTGATCGATGAGGGAGGGGAGGAGTTGGTTCGCCGCACGAAGTCCCGCTGACCAGGGCTCCCGAAGGCTCCCCAGGGCGCTAGCTCGCTGGAGCGGCAGCTCCTCGGCCACGTCGAAGAGGTCCAGGAGGACGGTCAGCGAATCGTCCCCCGCCACGACCCGGCCCATGACGAAGCGGCCGCTCCCCTGTTCGGTGGCGATGCTTCGTGCCCGGGCCAGGGTGAGGGCTCGGGAGTTCACCTGCTCTCCTGGATCCAGGAAAGCCCAGCCGTCGGTCCAGCGGAGCGACGCGGCCCGGTCCAGCGCGTGTCCGATCATGGTGGCGATGTCTTCTCCCACCGACGCGGGAACATCCCCGTCGGGGACCACCAGAGGAAAGACGACGATCCGGTTGCGATCCAGCTCCACGTTCGCCGGCAAAGTCCTGAAGATGGCGAACCCTCCGAGGAAGAGTGCGGAGAGTCCCACGGCCACCAGAATGCCCCGCCTCACCCAGAGCGCTCGGGGGTTGGCGGGGAGCCCTTCCTCGGAGGTCGACTTCCGGAGCCCCTGGGGCGTGAGGTCGAAGTACCAGGAGAGAACCAGGGTGACGGGGAAGCCCACGAAGCACATCCCCACCAAGACGCGGAAGACCCAGTAGGGCGCACCGAGGGCGGGCAGTAGGAGGTCTGCGGCCTGAAGGAGGGCGAAGGCGATCACCACATACATGACCGCGGCCCGCCCCACCTGCCTCTCCATCAGTTGGGCCAGGAGTCCAGGTTGCTTTGGCGGTGGATCGGGCGCTTCCGTCACGGTCCCGGCGTCCGGTCCAGATATTCCATCAGATCGATCTCACTCACCAGAAGCTCGGCCGGGACCCGATCGCCGCTGATGGTTCCCACCCAGACGAGGTATTCTCCGCTGGGGGCCCAGGGGATCGCCACCAAGGGATCCAGATCCCCGAAGGAGTCGTCGTCACACACCCAGTTCTCATCGGGAAGGAGGACGTGAAGCGTGAGGTCTCCCTCGCCCATGGCGGCGATGGAGAGGTACCCGTTGTCATTTCCTCGATAGGAAAGAATGACGCTGGGAGCATCCTGGGCGTACCCGAAGGCGCATTCGGGCCAGAGCCCCTCCCGGAAATAGGCGGCATTGTCCTCGGACCCGCCGGCGAAGACCCGTGTTCTGTGGGGATCCGGCCAGAATCCGGCCGACAGCTCCACCGGGAGGGTTTGCTCCGGACTCTGGCTTTCCGAAGCCGTCACCGTTCCGTCGACGTCCCAGTCCTCTTCGTCAGCCAGGATCATGACAAGCCAGACGAGCCCGATGAACACCGCAAGCCCACCGGCCATCCCCAGGAGAAGGGGGCGCGACTTGGAAGATCCCTTGCCCTCTCCATCCGAGTCGGCCGATACCGAACGGGTCGGCGGCGCCGATGGAGGCGGTCCCATGCGGGAGACCGGCTCCGATGGGGACTCGGTTCCCACCGGTGGCGCCGGTTCTCCCTCAATGTTGAAGAGCACCCCGTCCGGCGCCCGCATGTACAGAACGGGCGTTCCCCACTCAAGACTCTTCCCCAGCGACATGCTGATGGCCTTTCGCGCCTCGGTCACGGCGGTGTCCACCGCGAGTCCCCGGGCGATGTCCTCGTAGAAGACCTGGGAGAACTCGATGGCGGCCCGGTCCGTGATCTCGTACTGCATGGCCACCACCGCCGGGACCCCGCGTCGCATGAGGACGGACGCGGTGCTCGAGAAGATGTTGGTGTCGCTTCCCTTCGCCCCTTCGCAGGAGTTCAGGACCGCAAGGCGGAGGGTGTGATGATCGGCCAGGAGTCGGCCGAGCTGGGTGGCCGAGATCCGGAAAGACTCCCCGTTCTCACCCTCCATGGCCAGAATCCCCTCCTGGGAGGCGGAATCGAATCCGCCATGGCCCACGAAGTGGAAGACGTGCCAGGGCCCCTCCCGCATGGCCCGCTGCAGATCCCGCCAGCCTCCTCCGGGGAGCCATTCCCAGTGGAGCCGCCCCTCTTGCCGGAGCCCTGCTGTGGCCCGGTCGATCCTCTCCATCTCTCGCTTCACATCCAACTGAGCCCGGTCCTTCGGGCTCGCCACCATGCCCAGGACCCGTATGGGTGGTTCGATGGTCAGGGGCGGAGGGGGTTGAGCCAGCGCCATGTAGCGGATCACCGGCGTTTCCGCCGAGAGGCAGACGA
>PWZC01000477.1 GCA_003567615.1 Gemmatimonadota bacterium
GCCGGCCGGCCGTGGAATCCTTCCCGGTCACCCTCGGCGGGATCCTGATCCGTGAACACCTCCAGGAAGGCGGCACCACCCACCAGGTCCGCCAGCTCGTCCATTCCTGCGCGCACCTGGGCTGGAGCCAGGTAGTGAAGGACATCGGCGCAGACCACCAGATCGAAAGGCTCGTCGAAGGCGTGGAGGTGAAGCTCCTCGAAGTGTCCTTCACGCAGGTTGCGGGCCTCCCCGAAGCGCTCCACCGCGTAGCGGCTCGGCTCGATCCCGATGTACGCCGCATCGGGTCGAAGCTGATGGAGGATGGGCTGCCAGCGCCCCTCCCCTGCCCCCACGTCGAGGACACTTCTCAGGTCCCGATTCAGGATTGACTCGGTAACGGCCACGGCAAGGAGGACGCTCCGGCGAAGCTCCGCCTCTCCCCGGGGGGCGTCGCCTCCACGATACCAGTGGTCGAAGTAGGCTTGATCGTAGGTCTTCACGACTCCGACTCTCCTGGAGGCTTTCCGTCCCGACCACTGGTGTCCAGCAGCTTTATCAGGAGAATGGCGGGAAGCGTGCCGAAAGAACAGACCGCCGCATCCCATCTCCGTGTCCAACCGGAGCGCTCCCGGAGCTCTGCCGGACGGGGGGAAAACCTATCCAGCCCTTGGGAATCCTTGCCCCCTGGTGTCGACCCGCCCTACCTTGCCCACATTCATTCCATCCAGATGATCCGCCTGGAGGTGGCCCTTGCGGCAGTCCGCATATTCCAGGCCTTCCCGTAGGCGGAGTCCTTCGTTCAGAAAGGAGCACCCGGTGTCCATGCCTCGCACCATCGCTCGACCGGGGATCGGGTCACGTCGGAGTTCGCCGGGACGGCTAGCGCGGTTCCGGCTTGCGTCGTGCGCCATGGCCTTGGTTCTCACCCTTCCGCTCGCCGTCCCTCCGACCGCTCAGGCCCAGAGTTCGGAGGCCCCTTCCATGGTGAGGCCGGGCGCACCGGGTTCACCGAGTCTGAGCCTTGCGCCGGATGAACTTCGAGCGCCGCCTCGGCCCCAGCACACGGAAGCCGACGTGATCTTCATGCAGCACATGATCGTGCATCATCGCCAGGCGCTGGTCATGAGCGCCCTGGTGCCGGAACGGGCAGAGCGCCAGGATCTACACGCTCTCGCCGACCGGATCGAGCGCTCCCAGGCTGTGGAGATCGCATTCATGGAGCGTTGGCTCGAACTGCGAAACGAGCCGTTCTCCGCGGTGGAGGACGAGGGGCATGACAGCCATCACGGACACCACCATCATCACGGAGCCGACGGCCATGGCGAAGAAGAGCGGCCCATGGCCGGAATGCTGACGGAGGCGGAGCTCCGGGCCCTGGCCAGCGCCCGCGGTCCGGAATTCGACCAACTCTTCCTCCAGTTCATGATCATGCACCATGAGGGAGCGCTGACCATGGGCGAGGAGCTGCTGGCTTCACCCGGCGCGGCCCTGGACTCGGACATGTTCGACCTGGCCTCGCACGTGTACAGCGATCAGAAGATGGAAATCGATAGAATGAGAAACATGCTTGAGCGCGACAATTGAGTTCGCTCAGGGCACACCAGCCATCAGATCAGGAGGGTTCTCCATGAGGGCATTCAGGCGAGGGGTGGGGCCGGCCATCGGGCTGGTGATGTTGGGGTTGCTGGTCAGTGCGGAGCACACGGGCGCACAGACCTTTACCCCGGGTGGGCCGGACGACCCCCGAATCGGACTGTCGCCGGGATGGCACGATGCAGGCGAGGCCGCATGGAACATGCGACTCCTGTCGAACATCCAGAAGCCCACAGGCTTCTACGACCCCGATGCACCGGGTGACAACAGTCTGTCCAACTCGGACCTGGCCCATCAAGGCCACCTCACCTTCGTCGGCAACTATGTGGGGATCAACATCTACGATGTTTCCGACCCCTCCGAACCCGTGCTGGTGACCTCCATCTACTGCCCCGGTGGGCAGGGTGACCTGTCGGTCTGGGGTGATCTGATGTTCATGTCCGTCCAGGAAACGCGAGGGCGGATCGACTGCGGGCCCGATGCCCCACAGGGGCAGGTCGAGCCCGAGCGTTTTCGAGGGGTGCGGATCTTCGACATCTCCGATGTGCGGAATCCTCGCCAGGTGGCGGCGGTCCAGACCTGCCGGGGCTCCCACACCCACACCCTGGTTCCGGATCTGAATGATCCCGAGATGCTGTACGTCTACAACTCCGGGACCAGCGCCTCCCGGCCGGCTGAGGAACTGGCAGGGTGTACGGATGTCCGGGATCCGGATGAGCCGACCACGGCCTACTGGAGCATTGACGTCATCGAGGTCCCCCTGGCGGCACCGGAGAGAGCGCGAATCATCGATTCACCGCGGGTCTTCGAGGACCGGGAGACGGGACGCATCGATGGTCTCTTCCCAGGGGGCGAGCATGGCCCGGGAACGCAGGCCTCGCGGCGAACTGACCAGTGCCACGACATCACCGCCTTCCCGGAGCTCGGAATCGCGGCCGGAGCGTGCTCCGGGAATGGCATTCTCTTCGACATTTCCAATCCCCGCGTACCCGTTCGGATCGACGAGGTCGTCGACCCGAATTTCGCCTACTGGCATTCGGCCACCTTCAGCAACGATGGCTCCACGGTGATCTTCACCGATGAATGGGGGGGAGGTGGAGCGCCGCGCTGCACCGCCGACGACCCACCGACCTGGGGCGCCAACGCCATCTTCCGGATCGTTGATCGCCGGATGTACCTGGCGAGCTACTACAAGCTTCCCGCGCCCCAGACCGAGTTCGAGAACTGCGTGGCCCACAACGGTGCCCTGGTGCCGGTGCCTGGCCGGGATATCAAGGTGCAGGCTTGGTACCAGGGAGGGATTTCCGTTTTCGACTTCACCGATCCCAACAACCCCTTCGAAATCGCATTCTTCGATCGGGGCCCCAAGAGCGATCAGGAGTTACAGCGGGGTGGGCACTGGTCAGCGTACTGGTACAATGGCTTCGTATACGGCTCCGACAAGACGCGAGGCCTGGACATCCTCGAGCTGGTGCCGGGCGACCACCTGACGGAAAACGAGCTCGAGGCCGCAAAACTGGTCCACTTCGACGAGTTGAACCCGCAGACCCAGCCGCGGCACTTCTGGCCCGCTGCGTTCGTGGTGTCCAGGGCCTACCTCGATCAGATCGTACGCCACGAGAGCCTGGCACCGGATCGGGCGCGGCAGATCGAGTCCGAGCTGGCCCGGGCTGAAGCCCTGCCGGCGGGAGAGGCCCGGAGTTCAGCCCTCACCGAGCTCGCCGCATCGATTCAGACCGATCTCCGAACGGCGGATCGGGAGACGCGCCTCGAGGATGCCGAACGCCTCCGGCGCCTGGTGGGCTCCATCCTCGACCTGGCGTCTGTGGAGTGAGCGTGGGCCGGCTTCGGGCTTGAAAGGCGACCGCCCCCCACTTGGAGCCTCCGATACCGCTGAAGCTTGCCAGGAGTGAGTACCAGTGCCCTTTCTACGCTGTGGTGCCTGCGGGGCCAAGGCCCTCCCCATCGCCACCCGCTGTCCCACCTGCGCCGAACCCGTTCGGCACGGAGAGCCGGGCTCGGGCCTGGAACTGGCTGCCCTTCGTCCCTGTGTGAAGTGTGATTCCCTGCTTCCGCCCGGCACCTCGCCGTGCCCCTGGTGTGGCGAGGTCAAGGCTCAACGACGCCCCCGGTTCACACTGGGGGCCATAGCCTTCCTGCTCGTGGTCCTGGCGGCGACTCCCCTGTTGGTGATCCGTGGAGGTTCGCCCGGCTCCGCCGAGGTGGAGGCATCCCTGGCGGATCTGGCGGCGGCGGCGGATTTGGCGGCGGCGAGGGGAAACGCTCTCCCGACAGTTGAGGCGGAACCGGAGACCCTGCCGCCCCCGCCATCCGCTCCGGAAGCCGTCCCGGAGGGTCCCCCCCTGACCCAAACGGATCCCCCACCGGCCATGGCCCTCCTGCCGCCGTCGGATCCCCCTCCGGCGGTGGAGCCCCGTTCCGGATCCCGTGGGGTGTCCGACACCGAATCCTCTCTTGGCGGCACAGGGGGGATCACGGTGGTCGCGGCAAGCTATGTCCACGTGCGCGCGACCGGGAGCACAGAGGCCCCGGTGGTGGGTCGGGTGAGCCCCGGAGACACCGTGGACATGGAAGCCGGAGAGGGTGGCTGGCGCCGGGTCAGGACCGGTTCTCTGACGGGGTGGATCTGGGTCCCAGCCCTGGATTTCCAGGGAGCCCCCTGACGCCTGTCAGCCCTGGGATCATCCCAACGGTGGACAAACCGGCACGCCGCC
>PWZC01000195.1 GCA_003567615.1 Gemmatimonadota bacterium
GTGAAGCGGTGTGCCTGCACGTAGGGATTGATCTGCTGGAGGAGGGGCCACTGCACCCTGGGGGTGAAGCCCAGGGTGCCGTAGCCGTGTCGGATCCCTCGGCGTCGAACGAAGCCCACGCCCGGACTGAACTCCTCTCCGATGGAGCGGTAGAGGACCATGGCCTCTACCAGGGGGCTCCGCCAACGGGCCGAGAGCCTGCCTGCTCGGTCCCGGTCCAGGCCGGTCCCCTCGGTGCCGGCCAGGTAGCTCTGGATCAGGACGTGGGGCCCCACCTGGTAGTTGGCATCCACGCCGTAGCTCCGGTTGATCTGCGCCACCGCCCCCACCGTACTCCGCTGCACCACCATGCCGCCCACGTCCAGACCCGGTGCCGGCCGAAGGCGGAGGCGCCCCACCGAGAAGCTCTCGCCGGGAGCGCCTCCGCCTCCCACGGCCCGGGTCCGCATGGAGAGGAGCCCCACCTCGGCACCCCCGATGGTCCCGCTCACCCGCCCTCCTCCCAGGATGGGAAGGGGGTCGCCGGTAGGCGTGAGACCGATCCTCCGGGAGTGGAAGAGGGTGAAGTCCTGTCGGGATACTCCGGTGCGCTCCCCGAAGGAAGTGTTGTCACCGAAGGTGAAGATGCCCTCGTTCTCCAGAAAGAAGTCGCGTCGTTCCGGGAAGAAGAGGGAAAAGCGGGTCAGGTTGACCTGCTGTTGATCCACCTCCACCTGGGAGAAGTCGGTGTTGAGGGTCAGGTCCAGGGTCAGCCCCGCTGTGACTCCGTACTTCATGTCCACGCCGGCGTCCCATTCCAGGCTTCTGTCCAGCGGGTCCACCAGTTGGCCCGAGGGACGCGTGGAGAGGGCATAGGGCTTCACCGACAGATTCCGTCCGGCGCGGATCCCCTCGAGCCCCCTCAGCGTCCCGGCCCGGGACGGGGTGTGGAGAGCCCACTGGCGGTCCATGGGTGCCCAGACGGCGTCCTCGTTCTTCCGGCGGATCCGGCGCAGGAGGTTCAGTCCCCAGGACTGATCGACACGCCCGGGATCGAAGCGCAGGGTGCTGAAGGGGATGGCCATCTCCACGGTCCAGCCTTCCTCGTGGATCCGGGTCCGTACCTCGAAGGCGCCATCCCAGGCGAAGTTGGCGTTCCGGCCGTCATCGGAGACCTGGCCGTCCCGCACCGCACCTCCCGGGTTCACGTAGAAGGCGAAGCCGGTGCTGCGGTCCAGGAAGGTATCCAGGAGGATTCCCAGGGCGTCGCCGTCCCGGGTGTTGGGATCCCGCTCCAGGGTGGGTGAGATGATTCCGGACGGATCCGCGTCGAAGAGCTCAGCCCCGATGTAGAGATACTGATCATCATACAGGAGGCGGACCTCCGTTCGCTCCGACACCGGATGTCCCTCGAGGGGGCGATTCTGCACGAACTCGGAGATCACTTCCGCCCCAAGCCAGGCCGGGTCGTCCAGGACCCCGTCGATCTGGATGGGTGCCGTCGCGCGGCGGATTCGGGTCGCGGGACGCGGAGCCGCCTCCAGGTCCTGTACGACTCGGATGGAGTCCGTCTGGCCGGACGGGGATGCAGGGATCCCTCCCATCCCGGGGATCCCTGCCATCCCAATGACCAGGAGGGCGGATATGCAGAGCGGCAGGGGGGCCATGGAGGACCGGGGTGGACGAGGACCGGGCCTCTCACGAAGGGAGGCGACGATGGGGTTGATGCTACGGCACGGAAGCGGGGGGCGCCAGAAGCTCCAGCCCGCGTCTGGACAAACCGAACGATGGGTCGCATCCTTCTGCCGATTCCGGAGTAACAGGAAGACAATCGAAAGGATTTTCCATGATCAGGAGTGCCGGGTGAGTCAACGACGTGGACCAGGGCTGAACGTCGAGGTGGACGAGACGTGGGCGCTGCGGGTGGTCCGCCGCCGCCTGGAGCCCTCCGTGGTCCTCATGGTGGTGGGGATCGTCGTCATGAGCGGCCTCGACGCCATCTTCACCCTGACCCTCATGGGGACCGGCCAGGTCCACGAGTGGAATCCGGTCATGGCGATGCTCATCGAGCGGGACGTGCAGCTCTTTGCCGCACTGAAGACCCTGGTCACCACCGGTGGGGGGGTGGCTCTGGCCATGTTCGTGGATCACTCCGTCTTCCAGGCTTTTCGGGTCCGTCGGGTGCTGGAGTTCTTCTTTGTGGCCTACTCCATCCTCATGGTCTACCACCTGAGCCTGATGGCGCGGGTCTTTCTCCAGTAGAACCCTCGTCCGGACACCATGCGGACCTTCGCCCTCCTGATTCTTCTCGTCTTCGTCCCTCTTCAGGGGCTCGTACTCTTCTGTCCCTTCGAGTTGGAGGCGGGGGAGGCGGAGTCGGTGCTACAGGAAGGCGCTTCAGCCCATGACTCCGAGGCAGGTGAGCCCGGGGCCTCCGTCCCTCGCAACGCCCCCTCGACGCACGCCCACGCCCCAGCAACACACGCCCACGCCCCAGCAACACACGCTCACGGGCCGGAAATGCACGCCCACGGGTCGGCACCGGAGGATGACGCCGGCGCCCACAACTCCCACCACGGCGCCGGCGAGGAATGCGTCGCCATGGCCGCGTGCAGCGCGCCGGTGGCGCCGGCCCCGGACGCGGCTCCCGTCTGGGGTCATGTCCATCCTACGGCGGTGCACGCCGCCTCGGCCCATGCCCCCCTGGCCCTCCTTTCCCCTGCGGACCCACCCCCTCCCCGCAGCACCTGACCTTTCCAGACGCGTTCTCGGTCCGTTCGACGGGATCCGGATCCCCTGTGATCCCGGAACCCCCCACGGACCTGTTCAGCCACGTGGAACGCTCCCTCCTCCAGCAACGAGGGTTTCGACGTTCCAGGACAGGTGAGGTACATCCAATGGTTCTCCGATTCACCAAAGCAGTGGCGCTTCTGGCGCTCCTGCTCCTGACGGCGCTTCCCGGTCCGGCCCTGGGGGCCCAGGACCACCCTTCCCACGCCCATCCCCACGGCCAGGACGGATCGCCGGGTGAGATGGACCCCAGCCATCACGACATGTGGATGATCCACCCTGGAGGGTGGCATCTCATGGGGATGGCCCATGTCTTCCCCGTCGCCACCGCAGCGGCGCCCTTCCACGATGAGAGTCCACTGAACGGCACCGGAGTCTACTTTCCCCATGCGGCGGCCATGTTCAATCTGGAAAGCCCGTCGTCCCGGTTCGTCTTCCGCTTCATGCCCAACTTCGAGGGCCTCACCCTGGAGGCGGGGGAGCCCACCTTCGGGGGGTGGGGGGAAGGCTTCATCGATCGTCGCCACCCCCACACCTTCCTCCACGAAGCCATGCTGTCGTGGAATGTGCACGAGATGGCCGGAGGGGCGTTTTCCCTCTCGGCCGGGCGGGGGTTCGCCCCGTTCGGAACCGACGATCCCATGTACCGTCCCACCATCAAGTATCCCACGAACCACCACCTCTCCCAGGTTCTGGAGCGGTGGACGGCCAACGCCGTCTTCCTCCATGACAATGGGTGGAGCCTGGAGGTGGGGGTGTTCGACGGGGATGAGCCGGAGGACGCCTGGGACATGGGGAACTACCGCAACTTCGGCAATTCCTGGTCCGGTCGGGCTGCCCATCGGTGGGGGTCGGGAGATGGCATGTTCCGGGCCTGGGAGGCCTCCGTCTCCTTTGCTCGAATCCGCGAGAACCATGGCGACCACGGGCAGGGGGAGGGCGATCACGGACAGGGCCACGCCGATCACGGGGGCGAGGAGCGCACCGACCTGGCCAATGTGGCTCTCCGCCACGATGCGGTGACGCGGGTGGGGCGCCTCTACGCCCTCGCCGAGTTCTCCCGGAGCTGGCCCGAGGGCGGGTCCGGCTATCGGTCGGCGCTGGCCGAGGTCCAACTGACCCGGGGCGGACATCAGCCGTTCCTTCGCATCGAATCGGCCACCCGCCCGGAGTATGAACGGCGCGCGACCGAGGGGAGCGGCTTCTTCCGCTACGAGCATGGCGAGGGCGCGCAGGCGGCGTCCCGCTGGCTCATCACCTCGGTGGGCTATGGCCACCTCCTGACGGACCTGCCCCTGAGCCTTCGACCTTTCGTGGAGGTTCAGCACAACCGGGTGAGGCACGAGCGGGGACCTGCGGAGTTCTCACCGGAAGCCCTCTTCGGCACCCGGAGCTTCTTCAGCTTCTCGGCCGGTGTCCGGATCTTCCTGGGCGGCGGACCCATGCGCATGGGTCGCTACGGCGTGCTGGATCCCATGACCGCCGCCATGCGGAGCGGGGGGGGTGACCA
>PWZC01000223.1 GCA_003567615.1 Gemmatimonadota bacterium
CCGATCCCTTCACCCTGGCGCTGCAGCGCTCCCGTCTCCAGACCGTACGGGTGGTGGAGGCGCTGGAGCGGGCCGCCGATGACGACCGCGTGGTGGGTCTTCTGGTCCGGGGCGGTCAGGCGCCCGGTGGCTGGGCCACGACCCAGGAGCTCCGGGACGCGGTGATCCGGTTCCGGGAGAGTGGCAAGCCCGCCGTTCTCTTCGCCCAGACCTTCGGGGAGTTCTCCCCGGGCCAGGCCGGGTACTACTTCGCCACCGCCTTCGACGAAATCGTCCTCCAGCCCTCGGGCGATGTGGGGCTCCTCCCGCTGACGCTGGAGGCGCCCTTCTTCCGCGGAGCGCTGGACCGGCTGGATGTGGAGCCACGTTTCGACCGTCGTTGGGAGTACAAGGACGCCACCGAGATCTTCACACGCGAGGGCTTCAGCGATTCGTCCCGAGAGGCATCACAGGCCCTCCTGAATTCGCTCCTGGCCTCCATGGTGGAGGGCATCGCCGACGGGCGCTCCCTCCCGGCGGATTCCGTCCGGACCCTGGTGGCCGCTGGACCGTTCATGGCACAGGAGGCGCTGGATGCCGGGTTGGTGGACCGCCTGGCCTACCTCGATGACGCCAGGGAGCAGCTCCGGGAGGCGGGCGGCGACCGCACCGAGCGGCTCGCCTTCGCCCGCTACGCCGAGCGGGACGGCCGGGTCTGGAACCGGGGGACGCGGGTGGCCCTGGTCTACGGTTCCGGGACCATCGTCCAGGGCCGCCAGGGCTTCGACCCCTTCACCGGGGGAACGTCCTTCGCCGCTTCCACCGTGGCGGGCCACCTGCGCGAGGCCATAGACGACGAGAGCGTTCGGGCCATCCTCTTCCGGGTGGATTCGCCGGGCGGGTCCTACGTGGCCTCCGATGTGGTGCGCCGGGAGCTGGTCCGGGCCCGGGAGCAGGGGAAACCGGTGGTGGTATCCATGGGCAACACCGCCGCCTCCGGAGGCTACCTGGTCTCCACCGACGCCGCCCGGATCGTGGCCCATCCTGCCACCCTCACCGGTTCCATCGGGGTGCTGGCGGGGAAGTTCGTCACCGGTGATCTGGCCGAGCGGCTGGGAATCAGTTGGGACCGCATCGAGGCCGGGGGCGAATCCACCTTCTTCTCCGGCTTCGAGGATTTCTCGGACGAGGAGTGGGAGCGCTTCCAGACCTACCTGGACCGGGTCTACGAGGACTTCGTGGGGATGGTGGCCGAGGGACGGGGGATGGACCGCGGCCAGGTGCACGAGGTGGCCCGGGGCCGGGTCTGGACGGGACGGGATGCCCTGGAGGTGGGGTTGGTGGATGACCTGGGCGGCTTCCCCGTCGCCCTTGCCGCCATCCGGGAAGAGCTGGAGCTGGAGCCGGACGCCCGTCTGAACGTGACCCTCTTCCCGGCTGAACGCAGTCTCTTCCAGCTCCTCATGGAAGACGGGTTCCAGGTGACGGCGGCGTCGATCCTGGCCGGCACCATGACCGAGGGTGCATGGGGACAGGCTCTTCGCCCCCTCCTTCGGCATGTCGAGGCCCTGAGCCTCCTGGGGGGCCCGGTCCATCCGGTCCGCATGCCCCCGATGGAGGTACCGGCCCGGTGAGTTCGGTTCTGGACGCGCAGGGACTCCGGAAGAGCTACGGGGGCCGGGAGCTCCTGCCCGGGGTTGATTTTTCGGTGGCCGAGCGGGAGAAGGTGGGTGTGGTGGGTCGGAACGGCTCGGGGAAGTCGACGCTCCTCCGCATCCTGGCCGGAGAGGAGGGGGCCGACGCCGGGACCGTGGCGCTCCGCCGGGGTCTCCGGGTCTCGTATCTCCCCCAGGATCCACCGGTTGACCCCGACCGCTCCATCTTCCAGACGGCGGGCGAGGGGACGGGATCGCTGCAGCGGGACCTGGTGGCGTACCAGGAGGTGAACCGGGCGCTGGCCGCCGGGCCGGAAGGGGACCGGCTCGACGAACTCCTGGCCCGGCAGTCCCGCCTCTCGTCACGGATCGAACGGGAGGGGGGCTGGGATCTGCAGCACCGCATCGAAACCGTTCTCACCCGCCTGGGGATCGACGGGTGGGATCGGACCATGGGAAGGCTCTCCGGTGGCGAGCGGCGAAGGGTGGCGTTGGCCCGGACCCTCCTTTCCGAGCCGGAGCTCCTCCTCCTGGACGAGCCCACCAACCACCTGGACGCCGACACCGTCCTCTGGCTGGAGGAGACGCTCTACGACTTCCCCGGCGCCGTGGTGGTGGTCACTCATGACCGGTACTTCCTGGACCGGGTGGTGGACCGGATGGTGGAGGTGTCGCGCTGGGGGCTGACCTCCTACGCCGGGGGCTACACCGACTACCTGATGCAGCGCGCGGAGCGGGAGGCGCGGGAGGCGGTGGAGGCCGAGAAGCGGAGCCGCTTGCTGGAGAAGGAGCTGGCGTGGGCTCGCCGTTCCCCCCCGGCCCGCACAGGCAAGCAGAAGGCCCGAAGGGCGCGGGCGGTGGAGATGGCCCAGGAGGCGCGGGAGTTCTCCCGTCAGCGGGAGGGGTCGGTGGAGCTTGAGGTGACCGAGGCGCCGCGACTCGGAAAGACCGTGCTCGAGCTCCATGACGTGGGCAAGTCGTACGATGAGCACACGGTGCTGAAGGGGGTGTCGGATCGCCTCTCCGCCGGAGAGCGGATCGGTGTGGTCGGTCCCAATGGCGCGGGCAAGAGCACCCTCCTCCGCATCGTCGTGGGAGAAGAGACGCCGGATCGGGGCCATGTGGTCCTGGGCGAGAATACCCGGGTGGGATATCTCGACCAGCACCGGGAGCTGGATCCGGAGCTCACCATCGCCCGCGCCGTCTCGGCGTCGGACTGGGTTGAGCTGAATGGACGGCGGCTGCATCTGAAGGCGTACCTGGACCGTTTCCTCTTTCCCGCCCACCTCCACAACCAGAAGGTGTCGTCCCTTTCCGGTGGCGAACGGACCCGGCTCCTCCTGGCACGCCTCCTCCTGGAGCAATTCAACCTCCTGATTCTGGACGAGCCCACCAACGACCTGGATCTGGACACCCTCCGGATCCTGGAAGAAGCCATTGAGGACTTCCCTGGTTGTGTGCTGGTGGTGACCCACGACCGGTTCCTGCTGGACAAGGTCGCCACGTCGCTTCTGGTCTTCGAGGGAGAGGGGCGGGTGCGGCGACACCACGGAAGCTGGGACCGGTGGCTGGAACGGAGGGAGGCCGAGACGGCGGCTCGGCGGGATCGGGAGCGGGAAGAGGAGCGGGCGCAGAAGGAGGTTCGGGCTGCGGCGGCGCGGGAGCAGGCCCGGGAAGCCCGGAATGACCGCCCCCGCCTCAACTACCGGGAACGTCAGGAGCTGGACGGGGTCGTCGGGCGCATCCGGAAGTTGGAGGAGGAGAAGGAAGTGCTGGAGACCCGCCTGGCGGACCCGGCCACCTACAGTGGAAATGCCGCCGAGATCGCAGTGGCCTCCCGGCGTCTGGGCGAGGTACAGCACGAGCTGGAGCCCCTCTACGAGCGCTGGATGGAGTTGGAGGAGCGCGCGGGGTGACGGCCCGGCCTTCCGGCCGTGGCGTCTCGGGAAACCCCTGGATCCCCCATGATTCCCGCATCAACCCGGGGCCGGGCCCCGCACGCGGGACCCGGATCAAGCTGAACGTCACCGGACAACCCCCCGGGACGCCCAATCAACCTGAACGTCAGAGGAGGGCAAGAGACGATGGAGACCACCTTCGAGTCGCCGGGCCTGGGTCGGCTGAGCGAGCGGGCCCTGGCCTGGATCATCTACGGTCTCACCGCCGTGGTCTGCGGGCTGGTGGTGGTGCTCATGGCTTCTCCGGAGAGCCTCCGCTTCGAGGGGTTGGACGTCTCCCTCCTCCCCGCCTTCCACGCGACCCTCAATGGAACCTGCGCCGCCCTCCTCGTGGCCGGGTACCTCCTGGTCCGTCGGCGTCGGCTCCGGGCCCATCAGCTCGCCATGGCCGGGGCGTTCATTCTTTCCTGCATCTTCCTCATCTCCTACGTGATCTACCATTCCCAGTCGGCGGGAGGGACCTTCGGCGGGGAAGGGTGGATCCGCCCGGTCTACTTCTTCATCCTCATCTCTCACATCGCTCTGGCCCCGGTGGTCCTTCCGCTGGCGCTCTATGCCGTGGTCCGGGCCCTTCGGGGAGAGCTTGGGAAGCACCGGGCGGTGGCCCGGTGGACATTTCCGGTCTGGCTCTACGTGGCCGTGACCGGAGTGCTCGTATACCTCTTCATGGCGCCGTACTACTGA
>PWZC01000164.1 GCA_003567615.1 Gemmatimonadota bacterium
AGCCCCATGGGTCTTCCGACGCAGCGGGTGGGAGGCCGCTGAGGCGCCATCCTCCCCAGTGGGCGACCGTTCCCGGACCGACTCCCGGTCCCCAGAGCCCGCTGGGGGCGAGACCGGGGGCCGGGAGCGTTACCGCTTCCCCGCCCAGCACCCGCAGCCCCACCTCCCCCGGTTCAAACCGGACTTCCAGGGCGATGGAGCCGGTGGGCGGGGGGAGGGCGCCTGGCCTGGAAGCCACCGTCTCCAGGGTGCCCAGCGGGTTCGGGGGGAAGGAGCGGAGGAAGACGCCGCCCTCGTGATCCAGAGCCACCAGGAGTGGGTCGCCCTCCCGAGTCCCCAGCGCCACCCGCACCTCCCAGTCGCCCTCCTCCGGATCCACCGCCTGGGGCTCGACCTGTAGCGTAACCCGGAACCCGGCGGTGGAGGCGAGCTCAGCGGCGCGCCAGGCGAAGCTTCCCACCGGCGCGTCCACCACCGCGTACTGGGCCCAACTTCCTGGGCGTACCTCCACCTCCTCGAGGGAGCGGAAGAGCTCGACCCACCCCACCGCCCCGGCCTGCACGTAGGCGTGAAACCCCTCCTCCATCCGGGCCATCTCCTCGGCGGTGAGGTGCTCCCGGACGATCTCGCCCACCGCAGGCCACGCCCGCTCTGCCGGGATCTCCCGGGATGCCACGGCCCGGACCACCTCCCGGAGGCGGTCGCCCTCATCCCCCTGGGCCAGGAAGTGGAAGAGTTCGACCCAGAAGGCGTAGGCGTCAGGGCGGGTAAGCTCCAGGGGGGCGCCTGTGAGGGTGGCTTCGACCCCCGGGAGGGTGCCCTGCTCCAGCATTCGCTGCACCCGCCAGAGGTGGGTGGAAGCCCACGGGTCATCCCGCCTGCCGGCGAAGGCGGCGTCGTCCAGGGCGAGGCGACGCTCGACCCACCCGGCGAGCCCTTCCGCCAGCCAGGGGGGCCAGTACGCGCCCCGGGCCAGGTCGTAGGAGGCCAGATGGGCCGCTTCGTGGGCCACCGCCCGGCGATGGTGCCCGGGGATGCGGCCCAGGGTCCGGGCCAGGTCGGCGGGGACCAGGACGTGGGCCGCCCGGTCGTCCCGGGAGGCGAAGGCGCCGGTGTCCCGGAAGGCGCCGCGGGCCAGACGGCCTTCCACCGCCAGATAATCCTCCCAACTCCCGTAGATGTGGAGGGTGGCGGGGCCGTCTGCGGTCCGGCGGACGCCGTCGCTCCTCTGGCCCAGAAAGCCGGCGGTGAGGTCCCAGCTCTCCCGGGCCACGGCCAGGGCCTCCTCCCCGAGAGAGCCGCAGGGGAAGTGGCAGTGGACGGAGATGGGTCCGTCACCATGGACCGAAACGAGGGGCGGTGGGGAGAAAGCCTGTCCGCCCAGGGCGCAGCCCGTGAGAATCAGGGCCAATCCCACGGCGAGGGGACCCCGGACGACGGCTCCAGGGCCGGCACCCGCACGAGGGCGGCTACCGGGAAGTGCTTCGCCGAAAGCTGGGAGCTCGACACGCATGGGGTACGGGCGCCGTCCTACTTCACAAACCGGAGGGTGCCGGGATACTCGAACCCCTGACCGTTGGACGCCCGGATCGCCGCGGTCCGGGCGGGGTTGCCGGGGCCGGTGAGCTCATGGCCCTCCTGGACCCAGCGGTCGAGTTCGTCCATGAGCGTGACTCCGGTGGGAGACGAGTAACTGCAGAGGGGCACGGCGGGAGTCCGGGCGCTCGGTTCGCACTGAGGTTCCGGATCGCTGCACGGTGGAAAGTACGGCGGCGGGCAATCCAACGGCAACGCTGGACGCGGCTCGGGGAAGGGCCGGCAGGGCGGCGGCGGGAGTGGTCCCGGGTCCTTTCGCCCCTTAGAATGGAGTGCTATGACCCCACTCTCCCGGAGCGTCCCATGAGTTCCCCACGCGGTAGGTCCACTCCCATGACGGTGGCCCCGTGGCCCGTTCTGCTGGTCCTCCTGACCTTCGCCGCCGGGTGCGGGGGCGGCGGTCAGGATCTGGACGCCCTGCAGGAACGCATCGGCCAGGATCTGTTCACCACCGCCTATGGTACTATCAGCGAAGAAGACGCTCACTGCGCCGCCGGGGTCTTCATCGAGATCCTGGGGCCGGAACAGGCGGAGATCTATTCGTCGGCCCTGACCGGCGATATGGAAGCGGCCGGCCAGGTGGAGCCCATGACCGAAGAGCAGCAGCTGGGGCTCAGCCGAGCCTTGGAGCGGTGCGACTTCGAGTCGGGCGGGGGCGCCTTCTGAAGTCCACGGCCGGGCCCGCCGCCCGAACCGCGCCGGCCATGCTTCACCCCCTCCGCCGGGGGCAATACCCTCCCCGGCGAGTCTCTCAGTCCCGAAACGGAACCCCCATCAGTCCATGAGCCTCCTCGATGCTGGATCCCGGCCTTCCGCTCCCCTGGCGCGGCGGGTACGCACCCTCCCTCTTCTCGTCCTGACCCTTGTGATTGCAGGGGTGGTGCCTGCCCTTCTTCCGTCGCCTCTGGAGGCCCAGGAGCCTGTCCCCCCCCGGATGGTGGCCGATGAGTTGGAGCGCTCCCGCATGTGCGTCCCGGTGCTGGCCCGCCTGGAGGTGCTGAATACCGAACTGGAGCCGCTGGCTCTTCGGGTGGACCGGATCGGACGTCTCTATGAAGCGGTGGCCCTTGAAGACTCACTTCGGGTCACCCCGTTCGATGACGCGTCCGACGATGACCGCCGAGTTCGGGACTGGTTCCGCTCCGACTCGGAGCTGGCGGAGCGGTACCTGGAGACGGAAGACGAGGCGGTCCTGGAAGAACGGCGGGCCCGTCGCGGTGAGTTGGAGGATGAGTTGGAAGAGGCGTTCGCGGCCGTTTCGGAGCAGGCGGACGGAATTCTGGCGCGGGACCCGGCTCTCCCCGGTCAGGCTGCCCAGTGCGACGGGGCCATCCTGGTGCGTCCGGCGGTGATGGAGCGGTGTCCCGAGGGCGATGGCAGCCAGGTTTGCGCCGAAGCCCGGTCGGGCGAGGCGGGGCAGCGGTACCGCTTCGTGGACGCCGCCGAGGATCTCTGGGACGTGGAGCAGCTTCGCCCCTGGACCAGCCCCACCGGGATCGGACCTCGTCCCGACGGACTCCTCGGGGGGGGGCAGACCAGCACCCTCCTCCGCAGGGGAAATGTCCAGTTGGCGTTGGGGCTCGAGCCCCTCCTCCGGATCCGGGACGAGGTGCCTGCCGAGGAGGCCGCTGAGTTCGATGGGTATCTGGAGGAGATGGGCTTCCAGTTCGACGATCCGCGCTTCGTCATGAGTCCGGCTCTCCTGGTGGAGCTGGATATGGATCAGCCTCTGGCTGACGAGACCCTCTATCTTCTGCACTTCGGCGACCTGTCCGCCCCGGCCGAGCAGGTCTTCTGGTCGGCACAGGCCGATCAGGAGCGGCCCATCCGGGACACCTTCCCGGTGGGCGAGGGCGTCCTGGTCCGACTCATGTCCGGGGAGGAGGTGACCCTCACCGCGGTCCGCATCGATGAAGATGCGCCGGAGCTCCAGGGACAGCCCCTCTACCAGCTCGGCCTGACCAATGTGGGACAGGCCGAGGCGGTCACCACCCTGGTGGCCTACATGGCCCAGGGGCTACTGGCTGACGACCTCCGGAGTCTCTTCCCGCCTGAGGAAGGCACGCCGGAGGAGTAAAGGCACGCCGGAGGAGTAGTGGAAGGCACGGGGAGAGGCGGGCCCACGCAGGTGGCTCTGCACCCCACAGCGCCCTGGGGACGTGGGTTTCCTCCCCAGGGCGTTTTCTTTGTCAGGAGTTTCCTGGCGTGCGGCGGAGGGGTCTCAGAAGGTCAGTGTGGCGCTGTGGCTCTTGGCGCCCTTGGCCAGATCGCCGGCCCCACCCATGCGGGCGTACTCCACCAGGTCTTCTTCCCGAATGCCCCGCGCGTCGGCGCAGGGCGAGCACACGATCACCTTCAGGTCGTGCTCCTTCAGAAAGGCCACCACGTCGGAGATGGGGGGGAGGCCGACGGCCTTGATCTGGGAGAGGTCGGTCCTCTTGTGGGCCAGATAGGTGGCCTCCTGCATGAGGAAGATCTCGGGCGGCTCGCCGGGAAACTCCCCTGACTGGATTGCGCCCTTGAGGGCAACATAGGGAAGGACGGCGATGTTGGGCTGGTCGGGACCGCGGGTGGCGACGATGAACATGGAGGCTCCTGTGGAACGGGACATTCGGGATGGGAGGTTCGGACCACCCTGGAATATAGGTTCCCCGCAGTTCC
>PWZC01000099.1 GCA_003567615.1 Gemmatimonadota bacterium
TCCACCCCCCTCCTCATCCACTCCGACAGGAGCTGGTGGAAGTGGTGCGTCCCCACCTCTCGCCGCGGCGAGAACCGCCCCCGTCCGTAGAGCCGCGAGGCGAGCCCCCGCTGCACCGATTCCACCACCTCCTCGTCCTCCATCTCGACGCGGTGGAGGTCCGCGCCGAGCCCCCGGTCCCGGAGGTCATCCCGCCACACCCAACTCCGGAACGCCACCCGGGTCCGGCCGTGGGACAGGGGCTGCACCACGTTCACCGAGAGCCCCCAGGGGTAGAAATTCAGCATGAGGTTCGGGAACAACCAGAAGTAGAAGGCCTCGATGGGCTCCCCTGCGTCGGGGTGCCCGGGAGGAAGGTCGAAGCCGCCCCTCACTCCGCCCCCACCTTTCCCGGGCGCTGGACTTCCGCCACCGCCCTCGCCCCCCCCAAGCGCTGGACCTCCGCCACCACCCTCGCCCCCCCCAGGCGCTCGACCTCCGCCACCGCCCCCCATTCCGAACTGAAGATTCCCCCAGCGGAAGCGCTCGGTCCGGTAGCTCTCATAGTCCAGCTCCGCCAGGCTCCGGCCGTGGATGTAGGGGATGTGGAATTCTTCCAGGTAGTTGTCGCAGTAGAGGGCCCAGTTCGCCTCGATGAGATAGTCCCGGGAGGTCGCCGGATCGAAGCGGAACTCGTCCAGCGGCATCCAGTCCGTCCGCGCCCTCACCGGAGCGATCCACTCGTCGAAGGGGATGGCAGGATCCAGCGAAGCGAAGAGGAAGGGGCCCCACCGCTCCACCGGGATCCGGGGAAGGTCATCGGCCGGGCACGGGAACCCCTCCACGCCCTCGAACTCGGGCATGAAGCGCAGGCGGCCGTCCAACTCGAAGCGCCGCCCGTGGTAGCGGCAGCGCAGATGGTTCACATGCCCTTCGCCCTCCACTACCAGCGCACCCCGGTGGGTGCACACGTTGGAGAGGCATCGGAGCTCGTCGTCCAGGCCGCGCGCCAGCACGACCGGCTCGTCCAGGCAACCGGGAAGAAGGGTGGTGGGGACCACCCGCCCCGGCACCCTTACCTGCCCCACCTCGCCCACAAGCTGCCAACTCCGAGCGAAGAGCCCGTCGCGTTGCGCCCGGAAGAAGGCAGGGTCCGTATAGACGCGCCCCGGCAGGGTCCGCGCCCGGGCGATGTCCGCGTCCACATGGAGGTCGTCGCTGACCAAGGGGGCGAAGGGGTTCATGGCTCAGAGCTCCTGAGGGTTCCGTGGGATCGGGGTCGCTGGGTGGTACGGGGTCATTCGGCGGCGTGGGGTGATTCGGGTTTCGGGGTCCTCGGCGGGGTGGGGCACTCGGCGGTGCAGGGTACTCGACGGTGCGGGGTACTCGACGGTGCCGGCTAGCAGGATGACCGGCAGACCATATGTGAGTGTGGGCCTGGACGCGAAAGGTCGCGCTCGGCCCCGTCCGCTCCCCGATCCGCACCCGCCCGCCGCTGACCGGATGCTCCCACCCGCCGCTACCTCCCGCCGCTGCCTCCCGCCGCTACCTCCCGCCGCTCCCACCCGCCGCTACCTCTCGTCCGCCGCTGCACCGGTGCTCCCGCCCCGCTTCGCCAGCCCTCTGCCCCCCCCGCCCCACCAGCCGCCGCTTGGACCGGTCACAATTCGAACCGGGAGTATGCTCGAGGGCTCGTGGTTAAGATAATGCCCGCTCAGCGAGCAAAATCTTCCCCGCGTTGCCCGTTTCGGCATCGAGATTCGAATCTTGCCCGCATACCGGGTAAAATTCGAACCGTGAGGTTTCACGAAGCGTCGAGATTCGAATTTTACCCGGTACCGTCACGGCTCAAGCGCCATGAAGCGCTGCAGGCGCTATGGAGCCCATCGAGCGCCCTCTGACCCCACCCCCACGCGAGTCCCCCCGCGCGCAAGCGACCCCACCCCCACGCAAATCCCCCCGCGCAAGCGACCCCACCCCCACGCGAGTCCCCCCGCGCGCAAGCGACCCCTGCCCCGCGCAAGCCTCTTCAACCCCCATCACATTTCCCTTGCCGACCACTCCGCCACCATATACCTTGTGACACAAGACACCTGTTGACACGCACCGATGGACGCCGCCATGGAAAGCCAACTGCGCAGGGGAACGCTGGAGATGCTCCTCCTGCACCTCTTGAGCGAGGGAGAGAAATACGGCTACGAAGTGGCCTCCGAGATGGCTGATCGGAGCGAAGGGCGCTACGAAGTGGGAGACGGAACCCTCTACCCCGTCTTCTATCGGCTGGAGAAGGAAGGGTGGGTCGAACCCACCTGGCGCCCCCGGGAGCGGGGTGTGCCCCGGAAGTACTACCGCCTCACCGACGAGGGTCGCCGCGCCCTGGGTGAGGCGGTGGCCGAGTGGCGGAGTTTCGTGGACGGGGTGGAACGTATCCTGACGGGAGGAGGTGCATCATGACGACGGACACCATGCGGCTGCCCCAGGCCGCTGAAGACTACCTGGCGCGAGTGATGAAGGAGCTCCCCCGCCCCCTGCCGGAGCGGGGTCGCATTGAAGACGAGCTGCGCTCGCACCTGGCGGACCGCCTGGAGGCACACTGGGAGCACCAAGCCGACACCCGGGGGGCCCTGGCCTGGATGGCGCCGCCGGAAGAGGTCGCCCGGGACTACCTGGCGGAGATCACCTTCGAGGACGCGCCGCTGGGCAAGCGGGTCGGCGCCTTCCTCCTGGATGCTCTTCTGGGGACAGCGGCTCTCACTCCCCTCTGGATCCTCTTCTGGCTCTCCTTCATGCCGAATCTGGAGCTGCAGCCACCCTACAGCTATGCGTGGTTCCTCCTCCCGGTCCTGTTCATCGCCAAGATGGCCGCGGCTGTGGCCGTCCTCTCCGTGGTATACTTCCCCATCGCCGAAGCGGTGTGGGGTCGCACCCTGGGGAAGTTGGCCCTGGGGATCTACGTGACGCGGGAAGACGGACGCGCCGCCGGGTGGATCCCCGCCATCCTCCGGCGCCTCCCCTTCCTCCTGGAGATCTTCTGGATCGACGCCATCTTCGCCCTGTTCACCCGGCGCCGGCAGCGGGCCTTCGACCTGGTGGCCCGCACGGTGGTGGTCCGGGAGCGACGGGAGGGGTAGGGACGTAGGGCAGCGGCGGTGGCCCGGTAGCGCCAAGGGCCCGGGGAGGTACGGTGCAAGGGCCCGGGGAGGTACGGTGGCCCGGTAGCGCCAAAAGCGCCCGGGGAGAAGCGACAGGGAGAACCAACCCACCTCTTCCGGGGCTATATTGCCACATGGCTTCTCCCGACCCCCGTTCCCCCGGCCCTCCGGAGGATTCAGAGCCCAACCACTACCTCCGGGTCACCATCATCGTCACGGTGGGGATGGTTGTGGGGGCGCTTCTCACCTGGATCCCCGACCAGCCCTCACCGTGGGCCTGGCTTCCCCTGGGCGTGGCCTACCTGGTAGGGGGCGTCCCCATCGCCCGGGACACCTGGGCGTCGCTGAAGGAGGGCAAGCTCTCCATCGACTTCCTCATGGGAGCGGCGGCGCTGGGGGCAGCGGGGGTGGGGCAGCCGCTGGAAGGGGTGATCCTCATCTTCCTCTTCTCCCTCTCCAACACGCTGGAGGCCTACGCGCTGGGGCGCACCCGCCGCGCCATCGGCGCCCTCAAGGGCCTCCACCCCGACGAGGCCACCCTCCTGGACGACGCGGGCAATGAAGTGGGCCGGGTCTCCACCGCCGAACTCACCCCGGGGCAGCGGATCCGGGTCCGGCCCGGCGAGCGGATCGGTGCCGACGGCCGGGTCGTGGAAGGCCGGAGCGAGGTGGACCAGGCCGCCATCACCGGCGAGTCGACCCCGGTGCGGCGCGGCGAGGGCGACGACGTCTTCGCCGGAACCATCAACGGCACCGGCGCCCTCACCGTGGAGGTCTCCCGCCCCCCCCACGACACCATGATCTCCCGGATCATCCGGATGGTGGAAGAGGCCCGGGAAGACCGCGCCCCGGCGCAGGAATTCATCGACCGCTTCGCCCACCCCTACACCGTCCTGGTGCTGGTGGGCACCGCCGCCGCCATCCTGGTTGCGGCCCTCGCCCTGGGGATGACGTGGAGCGACGCCATCTACCGGGGGATGACGCTCCTGGTGGTGGCGAGCCCCTGCGCCCTGGTCATCTCGACCCCCTCGGCCATCCTCTCGGCCATCTCCAATGGGGCCCGCCAGGGCATCCTCTTCAAGGGGGGCGGGATCCTGGA
>PWZC01000436.1 GCA_003567615.1 Gemmatimonadota bacterium
CGGCGTCCGCACCGGAATCGGCGTCCGTCTCCCCCTCGGGAGGCTCGGGGAGGTCGGGGTGGAGGGAAGCGTATTCCCGGGCTGCCCGCTCGATCCGACGAAGCAGCGCCTCCATCTCCGCCATGCGGTGGGGGGGCGGCGGCGGGTGGGGGAAGGGGAGGGGCTCCGCGCGAAAACCGTGGCGGCCCAGCTCGATCTCGCCGAGGCGGACGCGGCGGAGGCCCCGGAAGAGCACCCGGTTCGTACCGTCGGGAAGGGTCGTCCGCTGGACTATGCGTACCAGGGTTCCCACGCCGTAGAGGTCGTGGGGACCGGGCTCGTCCTGCTCCGCGTCGCGCTGGGCGACCACGACCAGCAGGTTCCCGCGGATGGCGGCTGCATCCAGCGCGGCGGTGGAGCCGGCCCTCCCCACCAAGAGGGGGAGGACCGTGGAGGGGAAGAAGACCAGGTCCCGGAGGGCCAGGACGGGAAGCCGTTCCCCGGGGACGGGTCTCACCGGTGGAGCTCGGGTGGTATCACGCTTCCTTCTTCTTCTGGCGCCCTTCGTTGTGGAGCACCAGAAGAGGCGGGACGCCGCCGTCGACGCTCTCGGGGGTGATCACCACCTCGCGGACGTCGTCACGGGATGGGATCTCGTACATGACGTCCCGCATGATGGACTCCAGGACCGCTCGGAGGCCCCGGGCACCGGTCTTTCGGTTGAGGGCCCGGCGGGCCATGGCACGAATGGCCTGCGGGTCGAAGGTGAGGCCGATCCCCTCCAGCTCGAACATCTTCTGATACTGCTTCACCAGGGCGTTCTTGGGCTCCTGGAGGATCCGGACCAGCGCTTCCTCGTCCAGTTCATCCAGGCTCACCATGACCGGGAGCCGGCCCACCAACTCCGGAATGAGCCCGAAGCGCTGGAGATCCTCGGGCTCGGCACGGCCCAGGAGGTGGCCCGTGCGGGTGGTGTTGGCTCCGGTGCCCGGCGCCTCGTCGCCCTTCGCCTTTTCCCCCATCGCCTGGGACCCGTCCCGCTCGAGCCGGACCCCGGCCACCCGTTCCCGGGGGAGATCGGGCAATCCCGGCTCTTCCCCGTCCGGCTCCAGCGGACCGTCGAAGCCGATGCGCCGCTTGCCGATGCGGGATTCGACGATCTTCTCCAGCCCGTCGAAGGCGCCCCCGCAGATGAAGAGGATGTTCCGGGTATCGATCTGGATGTATTCCTGCTGCGGATGCTTGCGCCCGCCCTGCGGCGGCACCGATGCCACGGTGCCCTCGAGGATCTTCAGGAGGGCCTGCTGCACGCCTTCGCCGGACACGTCCCGGGTAATGGAGGGGTTCTCGGACTTCCGGGAGATCTTGTCCAGCTCATCGATGTAGATGATCCCCCGCTCGCACTCCGAGATGTTGTAGTCGGCGGCCTGCAGGAGCCGGACAAGGATGTTCTCCACGTCCTCGCCCACGTACCCTGCCTCTGTGAGGGTCGTAGCGTCGGCGATGGTGAAGGGGACGTTCAGGATGCGGGCCAGCGTCTGGGCCAGGAGGGTCTTCCCCACACCGGTGGGTCCCAGGAGGAGGATGTTGGCCTTCTCCACCTCCACGTCGTCCAGGACACCCTGATGGTTCACCCGCTTGTAGTGGTTGTACACCGCCACGGCCAGGGACTTCTTGGCGGAGTCCTGCCCGATGACGTACTGATCCAGCACGTCCTTGATCTCCATGGGGGTGAGGGTGGGAACCTGGGCTTCCGGCTGTTCCCGCTCCTCCTCCTCCGCCAGGATCTCGTTGCAGAGGGCTACGCACTCGTTGCAGATGTAGACGCTGGGACCGGAGATGAACTTCCGGACCGAGTCCTTGGACTTGCCGCAGAAGCTGCAGCGGAGATGCTTGTCGGCGGGCATGGCCCCCGTCCTCTTCTTCGGTGGTACGCCCGGCCCCGCCACCGTCGGCGGAGCCGGAGCGTGAACCTCTGGGAGTGGTCCTACTTGTCGGTATCGGCCTCGGCGTCCGAAGCCTCAGTATCGGCATCCTTGGGTGTGCCGACACCTTCCCGGTGAGAGAGGACCCGATCGATGATGCCGTACCCCTTCGCCTCCTCGGGGCTCATGAAGTAGTCCCGGTCGATGTCCTTCTAGATCTGCTCCACCGCCTTGCCGGTGTGGTGGGAGATGATCCCGTTCAGCCGCTTCTTCAGGGTGAGCACCTCCCGTGCCGCGATCTCGATGTCCGCCGCCGTCCCCTGGTATCCGGAGGAGGGCTGGTGGAGCATGATGCGGGAATTGGGCAGGGCGGCCCGCTTCCCGGCGGCGCCCCCGGTGAGGAGGAGGGCGCCCATGGAGGCCGCCATCCCCACGCAGAAGGTAGCCACCGGGGCTCGCAGGTGCTGCATGGTGTCGTAGATGGCGAGTCCGGCGTAGACACTTCCTCCGGGAGAGTTGATGTACATGTAGATGTCCCGCTCCGGATCCTCGGCGTCGAGGAAGAGGAGCTGGGCCACGATGATGTTGGCCACGGTGTCGTTCACCGGGCTCCCCAGGAACACGATGCGGTCCATGAGGAGGCGGGAGAAGATATCGTAGCTCCGCTCCCCGCGGCTGGTGCGTTCGATGACGTACGGCGGATAGGTGGACATGGTCGCGTCCGGATCTCCTCGTGAGGGGTCAGCTCTCATCGGTGATGGTGGATTCGCTCTTCAGGAAGTCGAACACCTTCCGTTCCGTGATCTCCCGCTGGAGGCGGTCGAGCTGCCCGGACTTCTGGAGCCGGGCATAGATCTCGCCAGGGTTCGAGCCGCTCCGCTCGGCCATCTCCTCGATCCGTTCGTCCAGATCGTCCTCGGTGGCTTCCAGCTCCCGACTACGGGCGATCCGGTCGATGACGATGAATCGCTGCACCGACGACTCGGCCCGGGGACCGAACTGCTCGCGAAGCTGAACCATCTCCTCCTCGCCCAGCTCATTCTTCTCGTCACCGGCCGCGGAGCGAATGTACTGGTCCACCATGGAGCGGGGAACCGGGAACGGATTGGCGGCCACCACCTGGTCCAGGAGGCGTCCGCGCACGGCCGACTCCATCTCCTGTTCGGCTTCCTTCTCGAGGTCTTCCCGGATGCGCTCCTTAAGTTCCTCCAGGGAGGAGAAGTCTCCCACCTTGGCGGCGAACTCGTCGTCCAGTTCAGGAAGGTCCCGGGCCTGGCGGGCGTCCAGGAAGATCCGTAGGCGATCGGCCTTGCCGCGCCGCTCCTCATTGGGGAAGTCCTGGGGGAAGGTCACCGTGAACTCGCCGCTCTCGCCCACCTCCAGCGACTGGATGGCCGCCTCCACATCAGGGAGGGCTTCGCCGTCCCCGAGCTTGAACTCGTACCGGCGGGGCTCCTCATCCACCGGGGGAGCGGGGGCGTCGTCCGCCTCCGCTGCCGCAGGGACCTCGCCCTCGTTCGTCTCGGCTGCCGTAGGGTCGGCACCGTCGCCCTCGTCCGCCTCCGCCCCGCCTTCGTCGGCATCGCCGAGCCGCTGGATCCGGACGGTGACCTGATCGCCCTGCTCAGGTTGCCCGTCGGACACTTCCCGCCAGCTCCCCTGCTGGTCCAGGAGGCGGTCGAGGACCTTGCCCACGTCGTCCTCACCCACCGCGATCCTGGGCCGCGTCACCTGGAAGCCCGAGAGACGCTCGATGTCGGGCTCCGGAGCCACATCGAAGGTGACCTGGAAGGACATGTCCTGGTCCGCCTTGTACTCCACTTCGCCTACCTGCCCCTCACTGATGGGTCGAAGGGCCCGTTCCTTCAGGACCCCCCGGTAGGCCTCACCGATGACCCGGTCCAGGAGCTCCTGGTCCAGAGCGGGCCCGAAGCGCTTCTCCACCACCGAAACGGGGACCTTGCCCTCCCGGAAACCGGGGAGCTTGATGCGGGAGCGGAGCTTGCGGATGGCGGCACGCCGCTCGGCGGTCACGATCTCGGCAGGGATGGTGATGTTCAGGGTGCGCTGCCAGCGCTCACCCTCCTCCAGTTCGACCTGGAGCTTGGAAACGTCAATGGGCATGGAGATCCGGGAATCAGTGTGGGTTGGAGGAGTGCGAAAGGGGGGACTCGAACCCCCACGGCACGAAGCCACGAGATCCTAAATCTCGCGCGTCTACCAATTCCGCCACTTTCGCGCCTCTGGTGCGTCGAAAACATAACCGCGGCCCCGAGGGGCATCAACAAGACCACGCGC
>PWZC01000476.1 GCA_003567615.1 Gemmatimonadota bacterium
ACCGGCCAGCACGGCCCCCACGGTTCTGTGCAGCCCCTCCAGGAAGGTGATCCGTGGGCTCCACCCCACTTCCTCTTCCACCCGGGTCGGATTCACGGCATATCTGAAGTCATGTCCCGGCCTGTCCCGTACGAACCGGATGAGGCGCCGGTGGGGGGCACCGCCGGGACGTGCCTCGTCCATGATCCGGCAGATGGCTTCCACCACCTCCAGATTCTTCCGTTCAGTCCGCGCCCCCACCAGGTAGTCGGCCCCGGTACGCCCACGGCGCACGATGTCGGCCAGGGCTCGGCAGTGATCCTCCACGTAGATCCAGTCCCGGACATTGGTGCCGTCCCCGTAGAGGGGGATGGGCCGGCCGTGGAGACAGGCGTCGATGACGGTGGGGATGAACTTCTCGCGGTGCTGGTCCGGGCCGTAGTTGTTGGAGCAGCTCGAGATGACGATGGGCACGCCGTAGGTGTGGTGGTAGGCCCGCACCAGGTGGTCCGAGGCCGCCTTGGACGCGGCGTAGGGGGAGTTGGGGGCGTAGGGGCTCGCCTCGTTGAAGGGCGGATCGTCGGGGGACAGCTCCCCGCGAACCTCGTCGGTGGAGACGTGGTGGAATCGAACGTCATTTCGTCCGGCCCAGCTTTCGCGGCAGGCCTCGAGGAGCGAAAACGTCCCGGTGATGTTGGAGCGGACGAAGGCCTCCGGCCCGGCGATGGAGCGGTCCACATGGGACTCGGCTGCCAGGTGCATCACCGTGTCCACCCCCTCGCCCTCGGTGAGAAGGGTGCGGACCAGTTCTCCATCGCAGATGTCTCCCCGGATGTGGGTCAGTCGGGGGGTGTCCAGCAGAGGGGCCAGATCATCCAGGCGCCCCAGGTCTCCCGCGTAGGTCAGGAGATCCAGATTGACGATCCGGACCTCCGGCAGGGACCGGATCAGGTGACGGATCAGGTGGGAGCCGATGAAACCGGCCCCCCCCGTCACCAGGATGCGGCGCGGTCGGTGAAGCTCCGAGGGGATCAGGGGCGGTCCTGGTCCCCGGCGTCGGCGTGGACGCCGGTCCCGGCGGGGATGGCAGAGCCCTCCCCGCCGCCGGGTACGGTGGCTCCAGGGAGCCTCCCGGGCGCCAGGGGGCGGCTGAAGGAGGCCAGTTGGATCCCGATCCTGTCTTCCACCCGCTTCGCGGCACCGGTGGACGGAACGTTGTTGGCGATGATGCTGAAGTAGACCGGCTCGCCCGAAAGGGATGTCACCCGTCCCGACAGCGCCGACACCCGATTGATGGTGCCGGTCTTGGCCCGGAGGTTTCCAGCCGCCGCGGAACGGTACATCCGACGCAGACCCTGCCGATCGCCGGCTTCGGGGAGGGAGGCCCAGAAGAGAGTTCCGTGGGGGTCGGAATCCATGTGGGCCAGGACCTGCACGAATCCCACGGGACGCGTGCGATTGAAGCGGGACAGTCCCGAGCCGTCCTCGATGGTGAGCCCGTCGGCGTCGATCCCCACCACGTCGGTGAGGTAGTCGGTGAGGGCCCGCGCTCCGGCCTCGAAGGAGGCCGTGCCGTGGGCGACCCGTCCGAGGGTGAAGAGCAGGGCGTCCGCGTAGAGGTTGTGGCTGCGCTGATTGATGACCGCCAGGAGGTCGGGGAGGGGAGGGGACTCGTGGACGGCCACCGTCCAGAGGGGCTCGTCCTGGAGGGCCGGCGCCAGCAGGGGGCTGTGGGCCAGGGCCGACCGGGACGGGTCGCTCACCCCTACCGGCCGACCCTGCACGGAGATTCCCTCGTCCCGGAGCACCCGAAGGAGGACGGATGCGGCGAAGGTGGGCGGGTCGGAGACGGTGAGCCGCCGCCAGACATCACCCTGGCCAGGACGCATCTCTCCCTGGATTCCAATGGGCTCATCGGGATCATCCCGGACGATGAGGAGCGGGCGGCGAGCGTTCCCCGCCACCGTCAGTCCCTGGTTGTCCAGAGGGAGAACCGCGCCGGAGGGGTGGGTTCGGACCTCGGGCCGGGCTCCGGGGGCGGTGGCCCGAATCTGCAGCGACACCACATTCTCATTCCACGAGAGCCCGGAGATGGGCGCCGCATACCACTCGTTCAGACTGTGGGCGTTCCATGAGGGGTGGCGCGTGGGGCCGGAGAAGAAGGAGCCATCGCCCACCACATCGCCGGTAATGGTGTGGACTCCCTGTTCGCGGAGCGCCCGGGCGAACTCCAGGAAGGGTGCCTCAGCCGAGCCCAGAAGCCGGGAAGCCATGGACGGGTCGCCGGTTCCGTAGAGGATGAGGTCTCCTCGGAGCACGCCTGCGTCCACCCGTCCACGCGCCAGCAGGTAGGTGGGGAAGCGGAAGTCCGGTCCCAGCTCGTGGAGAGCGGCGGCGGAGGTGAAGAGCTTCTGGTTGGAGGCCGGTGCCAGGGAGGCTTCGGCGTTTCGGGCGAAGAGCACATCGCCGTCCAACGCCGAAACGGCCACCACTCCCCACTCGCCGGTCCTTCCCGCTCCGCTGCCCAGGGTCCCCAGAAGCTCGTCGTGGAGGAGGGCGATGCCCGGGGATGACGGTGTCGGGACCGACTCGGCGATGGGGTGGATTCCCACGGGCCCGGCCGACACCTCACCGGAGACATTGCGGTCAGCGGTGGCTGTCGGCTGGTCTCCGGCGGCCTCGTCCAGGAGCGGAGCCGAGAGGGGGAGAAGCGAACCGCTCAGAGCCAAGGCTGCGACCAGGGGGGGGATCCGCCGCCACCGGCGTCTCCGACGTGCAGGACGGGCGTCGAAGGAGAGCGGCGGATCGTACGTGACCATGGGCGCACCGAGGTGGAAGCGGGTAATGCGGGCGTCGGCGGGCGGCGGTACCCGGCGACCCTTTAAGTTTCGACACGAACCCTGAATGCGCCACCCCCCTCAGGGAATGTCCTTCAGGGATGACTTCGCGGCCGGGGTGAAAGCCCCTCCAACGGATCCTGACCCGGAAGGGGAAGGATGACCCCCGGGTTCAGGGTTCCCGCCGGGTCCAGGGTCCCCTTCACCTGGCGGAAGGCACCGGCGAGCCGGGCGCCCCAGATCCTCTCCAGGAAGGGGGCCCTGAGGCGACCGTCCCCATGCTCACCGGCCAGTGTACCGCCCAGATCGGCGACGAGATCCACCACCGCCTCCAGCGCCTCCCGGACACGCTCCTGCCAGTCGGGAGCCTCCACATCCACCAGGGGGTTCACATGGATGTTCCCGTCTCCGGCGTGCCCGAATACAACGGCGTCGAAGCGCGCGGCTTCGAGGATCCGATCCAACTCGATCAGGTATCGGCCGAGGGCCGGCACGGGTACCACGCAGTCCTCGATGAACTGGGTCGAGAGAAGGCCCCGGCGGGCCTGGCGGGCGATGATGGGGCTGGCTGCCTTCCTCAGTCGCCACAGCTCCCCGGCTTCGTCGTGGGAGCGGGCCCGGATGCCTGGACCGCCGTGGCTGCGGCCCAGGGCCTGGCAGCGGTCCAGGGCGGCGGCCACCTGGGACCTCGTCCCCTCCACCTCCACCAGGAGAAGGGCGTAGGCATCACGGGCCAGCGGCGCCACTGGACCGCCCCGCCGGAGTCCGGTGATGTCCAGGAAGCGTGCCCCCAGCATCTCGCAGGCGACGGCGCCGGCTCCGTCCAACTCCAAGACCAGGGCCACGAGTTCGTCGGGGCTCCGGGCCGGGAGCAGCAGGACACCGCGCTCATCCGGGATGGGGGCGGTCCGGAAACGCACCTCCGTGATGAGGGCCAGCGTTCCCTCACTCCCCACCAGGAGGTCCACGGGGTGGCACCCGGCCCGGGCACCGGAAGGGAGGAATCGGTCCAGGGCATACCCCGAGGAATTCTTCCGGACGCGGGGCCAACCGGGAAGTCGTCCCTCGTCATCCCGTTCCGCCACCAGTGTGGACAGGGTGGGATGGTGCGGGAGTTCCTCGAGCGCGCTGGCAAGGGATCCGGAGGAGGTCCCCTCCCGGCTCAGGTGAAAGGGCTCGCCGGAGGCATCCACTCCGCTCAGTGCTTCGACCCAGCCGTGGGTCGCCCCATGGCCGAAGGTGCCGGCGCCGGCCGAGTCGTTGGCGGCGAGGCCCCCCACCCGGCACCACGCCGCCGACGCCGGTAGGAAGGGAAGCCGCCTGCCCAGGTCCGACCGGGCCGCCCTGTCCACGGCGTCGGCCACGGCGCCGGCACCCGCC
>PWZC01000290.1 GCA_003567615.1 Gemmatimonadota bacterium
CCGGTGGCCTGGACCGGCCCTGGCGCCGGTGGACGGGGTCTCCCAGGGTCGGTCCACTCCCCGGCTCTCACCCCTCCAGCGTCTGGAGCACCCCCCGGAGGAAGGCGGTGCACCCCTCGAGCTGCTCCACCGCCAGGTACTCGTTGGGGCGATGGGCCTGGTCGATGGAGCCGGGGCCGCAGATGACGGTGGAGATGCCTTCGGCCTGGAACTGCCCACCCTCCGTCCCGTACGACGCCACCCTCCGGGCGCCCACCTCCCGTCCCAGCACCCGGCAAACCAGCGCCTCAGCGGCGCCAGGTGAATCCACCACGGCCTCGCCCGCGCCAGGGGTCCGGGTCCCCGCGGCTCCCCCGGTCCCGGGCGGAGCGCTCACACCCTCGCTTCCCGCCTCCTCCTGTAGCGGGGGCACCCGGCAGAGGACCTCCGTTTCGATGCCGGCCTCCGGGGCGAACTCCCGGAGGCCGGGGAGGATGTCCGCGTCCACCGTCGCCTGAAACGCTCGGAGGAGCTGGTCCTGGTCCTCGTGGGGGAGCGCCCGGTACTCCCAGGTGAAGACGCATTCACCGGCCAGGATGTTCACTGCGGTCCCACCGCGGATGGTCCCTACTCCTACGGTGGTCCAGGGTGGATCGAAGGGACCGTCGGGGTCGGCGGCGGCCCGCCTCCCTTCCCCGAGACGCCAGATGGCTTCGATGAGCCGGCCGGCGGCGGGGATGGCCCCGGCCCCGCGGTGTGGCTGGCTGGAATGGGCTTCCACCCCCCTCACCCGGACCCGGAATCCGTTCACTGACTTGTGGGCCACGGCGGGCTCCAGGAGGGTGGGCTCACCCACGATGCAGGCCTCCGGTCGAAGCCCGGCCTCCACCATGTCCCGGATCATGCGCGGTGCACCCAGACACCCCACCTCCTCGTCGTAGGAGAGGGCCAGGTGGAGGGGACGGGTGAGGTGGGCCTTCGCCGCCAGGGGTGCCAGCGCCAGCGCCGACGCCACGAACCCCTTCATGTCGGTGGTGCCCCGGCCGTAGAGGCGCCCCGCCCGCTCCTGGAGACAGAAGGGATCCGAGGTCCACTCGGGCTCCTCGGCCGGGACCACGTCGGTGTGCCCCGAGAGGACGACACCGCCCGTGGTGAGGGGACCGAAGGTGGCCAGGAGGTTGGCCTTGGTACCGCAGTCGCTCCAGCTCCGTCGGCAGGTGGCGCCCCACCCGGTGAGGTACTCCTCGGCCCAGTCCACCAGGGGGAGGTTCGAGTCGCGGGAGACGGTGGGGAAGGCCACCAGGCGTTCCAGGAGGGCGCGGTCGGTGAGGGCGTGGGGCATGGCGTGGGCCGGGTCAGGGTTGGCGTTCGGGTTGGTCGGGGAGGTCGGGTCTGATCGGGGAGGTCGGGTCTGATCGGGGGAGTTCGAGTCGGAGCGGGGGTTGGGGTTCGAGTCGGAGCGGGGGTTCGAGTCGGAGCGGGCCTTTGGCTCACCGTGGAGCCAATGGCGCTGGCGAAGGGGCCCCCGAGGCCACGAACCGGCGGGTGTGCTCTTCGGGCTGGGGGCGCGTCGCCAGCGACACCGCCATCAGCACCGGGAGATGGACCACCAGGCCCAGGATTCCCTCGTGGATCCCGAAGGGGCTGAGCTCGGGCCGCAGGAAGAAGAAGAGGGTCACCACCGACCCGGTCACAAGCCCGGCCACCGCTCCGGCCGTGGTGGCGCGCCGCCAGTAGAGGGCGGCCACGATGGGAGGCGCAAGCTGGGCGATGATCCCGTACGACGAGAGGAGGAGCACCACCAGCGACTGGTCCTCATCCAGGGCAAAGAGATACGCCACCGCGCCGCTCACCACCACCAGCACCCGCATGAGAGAGCGCTGCACTGCCTCCGACAGCGGGCGGAAGGGGCGGATCCCATCTTCCACCACCACCGACGCGGTGGCGTGGAGGAGGGCGTCGCCGGTGGACATGGAGGCGGAGAGGGCGCCGGCGCAGAAGAGTCCCACCAGGAGGACGGGGAGGTCCACAGACAGGATCAGGTGCGGCAGGATGAAGTCGGGCTGATCGAGCCCTTCCACCACCGTCACCCCGGCGAACCCGATAAGGAAGACGGGGATGAGGAAGAGGCTGAAGGTGGGCATGAGGACCACGGTCCGCCGGATGGTCCGCTCATCCTTCGCCGTGAACGCCTTCATGAAGAGGTGGGGCCACATGCAGAGCCCTACAGCGCTCACCAGGATGGCGGACGAGTAAGCGCCCCAGCTCCAGGGCTCCCCTCCACCGGTCAGACCGGGCACCTCCAGAAGTTCGGGGCGCTCCGCCAGGATCTCCTGGAACATGGGGCCGACCCCTCCGTGGAGGGTCCAGGGAAGGTAGATCCCCAGGATCCACGCCAGGGTGAGCATGAAGATGCCCTGGAGCGTGTTGGTCCATCCCACCGCCGCCACCCCGCCCAGCAGCACGTAGAGGACGACGATCCCGTAGGCCACGGCCGCGCCGAGCCAGAGGGGAACGAGGCCACCGGTCACCGCCTCGATGACGATCCCCGCACCCCGCATCTGGAGGGTGATGTAGGGGATGAAGGCGGCGACGCTCAGGAGGGCCACCAGCGCCGACAGATTCCGCGAGGGGAAGCGTCCCACCAGGAGCTGCGCCTGGGTGACGAACCCCAGGCGGCGCCCCACCCGGGCGGCGCGGGGCCCCAGCGCGTACCACGGCGCGATCCCCAGCACGGCGTACGAGAGAATGTAGAAGGCGGCCGCTCCCCGGGAGTACGCCCACCCCGGTCCCCCCAGGAAGGCGAAGGCCGAGAAGATGGTGGCGCCGGTGACGAAGTACATGACCACCAGGCCGAATTGGCGGTCCCCGGCCACAAAGCCCGTGACGCTGGCCGAGCTTCGCCGCCCGCCCCGGAGCCCCACCCAGAGGGTCAGCGCCAGATAGGCGGCGATGACCCCGGTGATGACCAGGGTGTCGCTCACCGGACGTCTCCGGGACGGCCCGGGCCCCCACCTCGAACCGAGCCGTTCGGATCAAGACCCTCCTCCGCCCCGGTCCGGCCCGCCGCCGGCTCTTCGGCCCCACCCGCCGCCCGCTCTTCAGCCCAGTACAGGAGCACCAGCGCCCCGAACCCCAGCACCACCAGGAGGGAGGGCCAGAAGAAGGAGAAGGGGAGTCCCAGGACCAGGGGCTCGGCATGGGCAAAGAGGAGGCCCCCGGGCCAGACGACGCTCAGGAGGTACAGGAGGAAGAAGGCCGCCACCCCCACCCGTACCGCCCGGAGCGCGGTCACTCCTTCAGCGCTCCTCGAATGGCCTCGAAGTCGGGCATGACGCCCGGATCATCCGAAACCCACGCCCACGCCACCGTCCCGTCCTGGTTCACCACGAAGGCCGACCGGTTGGCCACGCCCTTCATCCCGAAGAAGTCGTCGTTCCGGACCCCGTAGGCGGTGGCCGCCTCCCGGTTGAAGTCCGACAGGAGGGGAAAGGGCGCCCCGGTTTCCTCGGCGAAGCGGGCGTTCACGAAGGGCGAATCCACCGAGATCCCCAGGACCCGGGCACCCAGGGCCTCCCACCCACTCCAGTCGTCCGACACGGCGCAGACTTCGTCGGTACACACCGACGAAAACGCCAGGGGATAGAAGAGCAGCACCGCCTTCCCCTTTTCCAGTTCGCTGGAGAGGCGAACGGGAGCCTGGCCGATGAGGTGGGTGAGGGTGAAGTCGGGGGCGCGGTCGCCGGGCTTGAGAGGCATGGAAGGTCGGGCTCCGTCTGGATGTAGGTGAGTGATGGATGTGGCTGATTGCTGGACGTGGCTGATTGCTGGACGTGGCCGAACGCTGGACGTGGTCGAACGCTGGACGTGGCCGAACGGATGAGGCGGACCCAATGTGGTTGAAACCCACAGGTCGAGTCGTAAGGCCAGCCCCGGACGTTCGGCGATCCACCTTGCACCCCGGTGGGCGATTTGGCAACAGGGGGAGGGAGTTCATGGCCCGTGTGCGGCCCACGGGCTCGGACGAGGGCCATTGCGCGTGGACGAAGGCCCAGCCTGCAGCCCACCCGCTGGGACGAGGGCTCCCACCCGCTCGGATCAGGGCTCGGCCTGGGCCCCACCCGCTCGGACGAGGGATTGGGGACGGAACTCAGGTGACCAATGCTGAACGCACACCCCTTCTTCGGACTGCGTTCAGCAAAGGTGA
>PWZC01000137.1 GCA_003567615.1 Gemmatimonadota bacterium
GAGCGAGCCGTGGCCGTGGCTGCCGTGGAGGTCCTGCTCCGGGACCTGTCCCGCGAGATCCGGGTCTCGGGGAGTATTGAGCCCATCAGGGAGATCGAACTGGCGAGCCGCATGTCCGGCGTGGTCACGCAGGTCCTTGTGGAAGAAGGTGATGGGGTCCGAGCGGGTCAGGCCCTGGCCCACCTGGACGTAACCGAACATCGGGCCGAATTCGAACGCGCCAGGGTTGGGCTCGACGAGGCGGAGCGTGCCCACGAACGGGCCCGGGAACTCCGGAACCTGGAACTCATCAGTGCCTCCGAGTACGAGGCGGCGCGGTCCGCCTGGCGCGTCGCCGGCACCGAGGTGCAGCTCTGGGAGGCCCGGGTCGCCTTCGGGCAGGTGTCCGCCCCCGCCGCCGGTGTCATCACGGCGAAACGGGTCGAGTCAGGCGGGGCGGTATCGGACGGAGGGGTCCTCTTCCACATGGCGGACCTCAGTATCCTGGTGGTCCGGGTGGGCGTGAGCGATGTGGACGCGGTCCACCTCTCGTCGGGCCAGCCCGTGGAGGTCACGGTGGACGCCCTGCCCGGGAATAGCTGGGACGCCGAGATCCGCCGCATCTTCCCCACCGCCGATCCGGACAGCCGCCTGGTGACGGTGGAGGTCGCCTTCACGGACCCGGACCTGGGCCAGCTCCGCCCCGGCTATTTGGCACGCCTCCGCCTCGATGTGGATCGCCGGGTCCAGGTCCTGGCCGTCCCCAACGAGTCACTCCTCGCTTCGGATCCCGATGAACCGTTCGTCTTCGTCATCGACGGCGAGAACCGCCTGGAACGCCGCCTGGTCGTGACAGGGATCAGCCGGCGGGACTGGACCGAGATCACCGAGGGCCTTGAGCCCGGCGAGCGGGTGGTAGGATCCAACCCTGCCGTCCTGAGTGAGGGGACGCTGGTAGAGGTGGCTCGAACGCTGACCCACCAATCGGATCCTCAGTGATGGAAGGCTCCCCTGCGACCCCCCGCCGCGGAATCTCCGCCTGGGCGATCCGCCGCCCCATCGGTACCCTGGCCCTCACCTCGGTGGTGCTTGTCCTGGGCTTCTTCTTCCTGGAGCGGCTCCCAGTGGATCTCCTCCCGGAGATCGCCTACCCCGAGATCCGCGTCACGGTAAACTATCCCGGGACGGCGCCGGAGGTGATGGAGGAGCAGGTGACCCGGGTCCTGGAGCGGAATCTGGCGGGGACCGAGGGACTGATCAGCATCCAGAGCCGGGCCTCGGAGGGGAGGACCAACGTCAACCTCTACTTCGATCTGGGCACGAATCTGGACCTGGCCCTCCAGGACGCTTCCCGCCTCCTCGAACTCGCCCGCACCCAGCTTCCGCCGGACATCGACCCACCGAGGATCTACAAGCAGGATCCCAATGAAGAGCCGGTCTTCGAGTCGGCCTTCAGCTCCAGCGTCCGCAGCCCGGTGGAGGTCCGGGACTGGCTCCAGAACCAGCTCGCCCCCCAGCTCCAGTCCGTGAGCGGAGTGGGTGGCGTTGAGGTGGCCGGTGGGCAGGTTCGGGAACTCCAGGTGGTGGTGGACCAGGATCGACTGAACGCCCTGAACCTCACCATGCAGGACGTGATCCAGGCCGTGGGATCTGAGAACCGGGACATCGCGGCAGGAAACGTGACATCGGAGACCTTCGATGTCATGGCCAAGACCGATGGACGCTTCCGGTCGGCCCGGGACCTCGAGTCCGTTCTCATTCCCCTGCCGGAGAGCCGGGAGCGGGTTCGCCTCTCGGACGTGTCGGAGGTGAGGGACGGCCACGCCGAACAACGGCTCTTCGTCCGCCTCAACGGCGAACCGGCCATGCGGCTCTCCATCTTCAAGCTCCCCGAGGCCAATACGGTACAGGTCGTGGAAGGGGTGGAGTCGGAGTTGGCGAATCTCGAATCCAGCGGGTTCATTCCGTCGGACATCCAGTTCCAGACAACCCGGGATCCGGCCTTCTTCATCCGGAGTTCAGTGCAGGCGGTCAGCTCTGCCGCCCTCCTGGGCGCCCTCCTGTCCATGCTGGTGGTCTTCCTCTTCCTGGGAAGCCTCCGGAAGAGCTTTGTGATCGGCCTTTCCATCCCCATCGCCCTCCTGGCCACCTTCGCCCTCATGGGCGCCGGCAACCTCACCCTCAACATCATGAGCCTCGGGGGATTGGCTCTGGGCGTAGGCCTGCTCCTGGACAACTCCATCGTCATGCTGGAGAACATCTTCCGGCACAGGGACGAACTCGGGAAGAGTGACGAGGAGGCGGCCTTTGCCGGATCTGCGGAGGTCTCGTCGGCCGTCATCGCCTCGACCCTGACGAATCTCGCCGCTGTGGTCCCCTTCCTCCTCATCACGGGAATCGCCGCGCTGATCTTCCGCGAGCTGATCCTCACCATCTCCTTCGCCATCATCGCCTCCCTGGCCGTGGCGTTGACCCTGGTGCCCATGCTGGCGTCGCTTCTCAGCCGCATCCGCTTCGAGAGCGGACTCCAGCGGAGTGGCCCGATCCGGGGCTTCAACCGCGTGGTCGCCTGGGCGGGAGATGGCTACACCGGCGTGGCCCGGCGAGCGGTGGGGCTGCGATGGGCCGTGGTGGGGGGGGCCGGGCTCGCCCTGGCTGGCGCGTTCTGGCTCGCCGGGGAGCTGGGACGAGAGTTCCTGCCGACGGTGGATGATGGTCAGGTGGGGGTGCGGCTGTCCCTGGTATCCGGCGCGACACCGGAGCGAACCGACGATTACTTCCGCGAGGTGGAGGCGGTGGTCCAGGACATGCCCCACGTTTCCACCATGTTCACCATGGCGGGCGGACACCTCTCAGGGGGAGTCATATCGGAACGGCCGGGCACTGCCCGGGCCACCATCCAGCTTGTTCCCACCCGGGAACGGCCGGACATGTCGGCGGATCAGTGGGTCGAGGAGGCTCAGTCCCGCCTGGACGAGCTGAGCATTCCAGGCGGGCGGGTCTTCGTCAACGCCCCGCGCATCCCGGGAATCCGCACCAGCCTCGCCGGCTCCGACGTCTCCATCGGGGTCGTGGGCGACGACATGACCGAGTTGGACCGCATCGGCCGGGAGATCGTTTCCCGGGTGGGAGGGGTCCCGGGACTCCAGAACTTCGATCTGGCTCGGGACGACCGGACACCTCTTTTGTCGGTGAACGTGGACCGGGACCGTGCTGCAGCCATGGGGCTCAACACCTCCGAAGTTGGGGAGGCGGTGCGGAATGCCCTCTACGGCGCCGTCCCGACCCGGTTCAGCACGGGGGTCGGGCAGTACGACATCCGGGTGATGCTCCCTCGCCAGGACCTCAGGACCTCCGATGATCTCGGGAGCATCCGGTTGTTCCGGGGCAACGGCGCCACGCCCATCTTCGTCCGGGACGTGGCGCCCTTCTCCCTGGACGAGAGCCCGGCCCACATCGAGCGCGAAAACCAACTCCGGATCCTTCGCATCAATGGGGACGTAAACCCCACCGTGGCCGACATCGGCTCGGTGAACAACCAGATCCGGGAGCGATTGGCAGGGCTGGACCTTCCCCAGGGGTACTCGCTGATCTACGGTGGGGAAGAAGAGGCCATCCAGGAGACGAACCGGAACCTCCTCATGGTGATCGGTCTCGCCATCTTCCTGGTCTTCGTGGTGATGGCGGTTCAGTACGAGCGACTGGCCAATCCTGCCGTGATCCTGGGTTCCATTCCCCTGGCTCTCATCGGGGTCGTGGGGATGCTCTGGATCACAGGTACGAACCTGGGTGCCCCCGTCATGCTCGGTGGGATCCTCCTGGTGGGAATCGTGGTGAACAACGCCATCCTGCTGGTGGAGTATGTGGAGCTGGGACGCCGGGAGAGCGGGCTGTCCGTACCCGAGGCCGTGGTCGAGGCGGGGCGGATCCGCTTTCGCCCCATCCTCATGACCACTCTCACCACTATCCTGGGGATGACTCCCCTGGCGCTGGCCATCGGGGACGGGGCCGAACTCATGCAGCCCCTGGCCCTGGCCGTCATCGGAGGCCTCATGGTCTCCATGATCCTCACCCTCCTGGTCATCCCATGCGTCTACGTCATCGTAGACGATATCCGGTCGACGCTGGTCCGGTGGCTCACGGGAGAGCGTGAGGGTAACCGTCCCGAAGGCAGGCGGCCTGAGCACGACCGGCC
>PWZC01000178.1 GCA_003567615.1 Gemmatimonadota bacterium
CGCATCCGTCTTCTCAAGAACGAGCGGGCCGGTCTCATCATGGACCAACTCCGGTTCCTCCTGGATGGAGGGCTGGATGTCCACACCCAGATCGTGCTCTGCCCCGAGTGGAACGACCGCGAGCATCTGGATCGGACCCTGACCGAACTCTGGGAGCTGGGCGAGGGAATCCGAACCCTCTCGGTGGTGCCGGTGGGGCTCACCAAGTACAACCTGAACCGGCCGGTTCGCCCACTGACCAGGGCAGAAGCGGCCTACGCGGTGGACCAGGTCGAGGAGGTGCGCCAGCAGGGAATCCGTGAGCGGGGTTATGGGTGGGCCTACTCGGCGGACGAGCTCTTCCTCCTGGCCGGACGACCGCTTCCTGGACCGGCCTACTACGACGACGCCTCCCTCCTGGAGAACGGGGTGGGTGCGGTCCGCCACTTCCTGGATGAGTTGGACCGGGAGATGTCCGCCGGATTGCCCCAGCTTCACGGGCATCGCCTCCGCATCCTCACCGGCCGTTCCATGTATCCCTTTCTCCAGCAGCGGGCTCCCCTCCTGGCGTCGGCCACCGGCGCCGAGGTCCAGGTCCGGGAGGTGGAGAACCGGTTCTACGGGTCCTCCGTCACGGTGGCCGGCCTTCTGGCCGGGGAGGATCTGCTGCGGGCGGTGGACGATCCCCGACCCGGGGACCTGGTCCTCCTCCCGGCCGAGACGCTGAACCAGGACGATCTCTTCATCGATTCCCTCCCACTGGACCGATTCCGGTCCGAAGTGGCTCCTGCCCGGATCGTTCCCGCCTACGAGATCCCCGACGCGCTGAGGTCGCTGTGAGCCGCCGGCTACCGGTGGTGGCGGTGGTGGGCCGACCCAATGTGGGGAAGTCGACCCTCTTCAATCGCGTGCTGGGTGAACGGGCCGCCATCGTGGACGACCGCCCGGGGGTGACCCGGGATCGCAATTTCGCCCGGGCCGACTGGACCGGCCACGAGTTCTTCATCGTGGACACGGGCGGCGTCATCGAAGGGAGTGACGAGCCCATGGATCGTCAGATCCGCGCCCAGGCCCTCACGGCGGTGGAGGAGGCGGACCTCATCCTCTTCGTGGTGGACGGGAAGTCCGGCATCCATCCCCTGGACGAGCGTCTGACCGAGGTTCTGCGGGATTCGGGGCGCCCGGTCCTGGTGGTGGTGAACAAGGTGGACAACCTCCTCGGCGACACGGCCTACCACGAGTTCTGGGGCCTGGGCCTCGGGGAACCGGTTCCGGTCAGCGCCATTTCGGGGCAGGGCTCCGGCGACCTTCTGGACCGGGTGATCGCCGCCTTCCCCGAAGATCCGGGTGAGGCGCCGGCCGACGGGGCGCTCAAGGTTGCGGTCATCGGAAAACCCAATGCCGGCAAGTCGTCCTTCGTGAACCGCCTCTTCGGCGAGGAGCGGGTGGTGGTCAGCGAACTTCCCGGCACCACCCGGGACCCGGTGGACTCCCGCCTCCGGTACCATGGTCGTGACGTGATCTTCGTGGACACCGCCGGGCTCCGTCGTCAGTCCCGCATTTCCGATTCGGTGGAGTACTACTCCTCCCTCCGCACGGCTCGGGTCATCCGGGATGCCGAGGTGTGTCTGGTCCTGGTGGACGCCTCCGAGGGACTCCACCAGCAGGACTTGAAGATCATGGAATCGGCGTGGGAGGCCGGGTGTGGGGTGGTGGTGGCGGTGAACAAGTGGGATCTGGTGGACAAGGAGGAGAATCCAACCCCCCGCATGGAGCGGGACCTTCGCGCTCGGGCCCCCCTCCTCCAGTTCGTTCCCATCACCTTCATCTCGGCCCTCACCGGACTACGGGTCCGAAAGACGCTGGATCTGATCCTGGAGGTGGCCCAGGAGCGTCAGCGCCGGATTCCCACCCACGAGGTGAACGAGGTCATGGAAGCGCTGTTCCGACGCCAGCCGCCTCCCCATTCCCGGGGTCGACCCGTGAAGCTCCGCTACGCGACCCAGGCGGACACGGCGCCGCCGACCTTCGTCCTCTTCTCCAACATTCCCGACGCCATCCCGGCTCACTACATCCGGTATCTGCACAACGGGTTCCGGAAGGCGTGGGGTTTCCTGGGGGTTCCGCTCCGGATCCGGATCCGGGCCTCCAGCGAGGGACGGACTCCGGGATGACGGTGGGAGTCCTTCTTCTCCTCTCGTACGTTCTCGGAGCGACGCCCACCAGTCTGTGGGTGGGTCGCGCTCTCCACGGCGTGGATCTACGTGAGGTGGGGAGCGGCAACCTTGGTGCCACCAATACCTTCCGCGTCCTCGGTCCCGGGGCGGCGACCCCGGTGATGGTGGTGGACGTCCTGAAGGGATACCTTCCGGTGGTCCTCTTTCCTCCCCTGGTGGGTCTTGAGGGGTCGAGTTGGGCTCTGGCCTTTGGCGCCGCCGCGATCCTGGGGCACGTCTTTTCGTTCTGGGTCGGATTTCGCGGGGGGAAGGGGGTGGCCACCAGTGCCGGGGCCTTCCTGGCCCTGGCTCCGGCCCCCCTTCTCATCACGGTGGGGGTCTGGGCCGCACTGGTATTCACGACCCGGATCGTGTCGGTGGCCTCCATCACGGCGGCTCTCCTCCTGCCGGGGCTGGTGTTGCTCCTCCCGACGCCCCGGCAGGAAGGGGACGCCCTGGTGGTTTTCACGGCGCTCCTGGGGGCCTTTGTAATCTGGGCTCACCGGGCCAACATCCGGCGGCTCCTCCGGGGCGAGGAGAGTCGATTCGTCCGGTCTCGCCCATCGGACGGCGCTGCTGGGGACACCGTGACTGACGACACCCCTGAACAAGCGGGAGAGAGACCATGAAGGAACTGGGATCCCCTCGGGCCGCAGGCGCTCTGGGTGCCGCATCGTCGGTTCCCACCCGCGTCGGCGTGGTGGGCGCCGGGAGTTGGGGGACAGCCCTGGCCCTCCTCCTCCATCGCAACGGTCATCGGGTCAGGCTCTGGACGTGGGATGATGCGGTGGCCCGGGAGGTCCGGGAGGCGGGAGAGAATCGCAGCTACCTCCCGGGCATCCGGATCCCCGAGGGCCTGGACGTCTCGGCCGATCTGGCCCACGTCCTGGACCAAGCCGACCTCGTCGTCTCGGTGAGCCCCTCCCAGTTCGTGGATTCCGTCATGGAGCAGGCGGTTCGGTGGCTTCCCCCGGGGGCGCTGGTGGTGAGCGCCTCCAAGGGGATCGAGACCGGGACCCTCCGCCGCATGGACGAGGTGCTGGGCGAGCATCTGCCCCGGCAGCAGCACGACCGGCTCTGTGTGCTCTCGGGTCCGTCCTTCGCCCAGGAAGTGGCCGAAGCCCACCCCACCGCCGTGGTCCTGGCCAGCCGCTCGCGCGAGGCTCGCCTGGAGGCTCAGACCGTGTTCTCGTCGGACTCCTTCCGGGTCTACACCGACGCCGACGTGGTGGGGGGGGAGCTGGGCGGGGCGGTGAAGAACGTCATCGCACTGGCGGCGGGGATGGCCGTGGGACTGGGGTTGGGCCGAAACGCGCAGGCGGCGCTCATCACGCGTGGGCTGGCCGAGATCACCCGCCTCGGGCGGGCCGTGGGCGCGGATCCCCTCACCTTTTCAGGGCTGGCGGGGGTGGGAGACCTGGTCCTCACCTGTACCGGAGAGCTGTCCCGGAATCGAACGGTGGGGGTGCGCCTGGGACGGGGCGAGAAGCTGGACCGGATCCTGGGAGAGATGCGCGCGGTGGCCGAGGGGGTGCGGACCACCGAGGCGGTTCACCAGTTGGCTCTGCGCCACCATGTGGAGATGCCCATCACCGCCCAGGTCCACCGGATGCTGAACGACGAGGTCGCGCCGGCCGACGCCCTCCATGAACTCATGACCCGGGACCCGAAGCCGGAGCGCTGGGGCCGATGACGGTGCCGAACGATCCGGGACACAGGCCCGTGGTGCCCAAGGCCTACTACTCCATCGGCGAGGTCTGCGATCTGACGGGTCTCAAACCCCATGTGCTCCGCTACTGGGAGACCCAGTTCCGGATCCTGCAGCCCTCGAAGAATCAGGCCGGGAATCGGGTCTACCGCCCCCGGGAGATCAAGATCATCCTTCTCCTGCAACACCTTCTCCACAAGGAGAAGTTCACCGTGGAAGGGGCCCGGCAGCGTCTGGAGCGCCTGCGTCGGGAAGGGGACCCGGCCGA
>PWZC01000200.1 GCA_003567615.1 Gemmatimonadota bacterium
ATCCAGGAGGCCGCCCCCGAGTTGGTGCTGGGCACCCAGATGGAGCGACACATCGCCAAGCGCCTGGGCACCTTCTGCGCCGTGATCTCGGCTCCGGTCCATGTGGAGGATTTCCCGGCCCGCTATTCGCCCCAGATGGGGCCGGAAGGGGCCAACGTCATCTTCGACACCTGGGTCCATCCCCTCATGATGGGGCTGGAGGAGCACCTCCTGGGGATGTTCCAGGACGACTTCGAGTTCGGCAACGACCGGTCGCCGTCGCACATGGCGGCGGCCCGTCCCGCATCCTCCAACGGACGTTCCGCCCCCGCCGAGACGGCGGCCCCGGGCATCCAGGAGGCGGGTTCTCCAGCACCAACGAGTCCGGCGCCCACCTCCACATCGGAAGACGCTCCGCCACCGGAAGACGCTCCGACATCGGCGGACGCTCCGACATCGGCGGACGCCGAACTCCGGTGGGACGACGAGGCCCAGGCCGAACTCAAGAAGATACCCTTCTTCGTCCGGAAGAAGGCCAGACGGAATACCGAAGCCTATGCGCGAGAACAGGGTGTCACCGAGATCTCGGTGGAAACCCTGTACGAGGCCAAGGCCCACTTCGGAACCCGATGATGATGCCTCCGGTGGTCCGGGCGAATGCCCGCCGGTGTGCACTTCGGGATCCCGTGGTCTCCACGGATGGAACGTGGGGGCGGAGCTTCCCAAGGAGAGCGAAGCCATGAAGCTCGTAGTCGTGACGCTGAACAGCCACGCCGTGGCGGCCTTCCGGGAGGCGCGAAAGCGCCTGCTGGAGTCCAACGCGAGCGACAAGCTGGAGATCGCCCTTCATGTGGCCGCGGACTGGGACAGCGATCCGTCCGCCGCCGAGGCCTGTCAGGACGACCTGCGGGACGCCGACATCGTGGTGGTAGGGCAGATCTTCATGCCTCACCACTCCTCGGTCATCCTCCCGATCCTGGAAGAGCGGCGCGAGAAGTACCGGGCCCTCATCTGTCTCCTCTCCGAAGCCCCCGTCATCCAGCTCACCCGGATGGGTGGCTTCTCCATGCGGGCCGAGGACCGCTCCAGTTGGTCTCCCCTCTCCCTCCTGCGAAAGCTGAAGGGCGAGAAGAAGGATGGGCAGGGTGGGTCGTCGGGTCGCAAGCAGATGCGGATCCTCCGTCAGATTCCCCGGCTCCTTCGCTTCATCCCCGGGACCGCCCAGGATGTACGGGCCTACTTCATGGTCCTCCAGTATTGGCTGTCGGGCTCCCAGGAGAACATGGAGAGCCTCCTCCGCTACGTCCTGGCCCGCTACGGCGAGGACGGCAGGCGGATCGGCGACGTACCCCCTCCCAAACGCTACCCCGAGGTGGGGCTCTACCACCCTGACCTGCCCGGGCTCGGACTGGCCGAGAGCCTCCGCGAACTCCCGGAAGGGGGTGGAGGCCAGTACGTGGGGCTCCTCCTCATGCGATCCTACGTGCTGGCCGGGAATACCGACCACTACGACGGCGTCATCCGGGCCCTGGAGGCCCGGGGATACCGCACCATACCCGCTTACGCCGCTGGCCTGGACAACACGGAGCCGGTGGAGGAATTCTTCCTGCGCTGGGAAGGCTCGCCACTGGTTCAGGCTGTAATCTCCCTCACCGGCTTCTCCCTGGTCGGCGGCCCCGCGTACAACGACTCCGACTCGGCCCGGACACTCCTGGGACGGCTGGACGTGCCCTACCTGGCACTGCAGCCCCTGGAGTTCCAGACCGTGCGCGAGTGGAAGGATGATTCCCGGGGCCTCAGCCCCATGCAGACCGCGCTCATGGTGGCGCTCCCCGAACTGGACGGGGCCATCAGCCCAGCCGTGTTCGGCGGGCGTAGCGGAGTGGCCCATGAGCCTGGGGGCGCCCGATCCGTTCCGGTGGAGGAGCGGGTGGAACGCATCGCCGACCGGGTCCACCGGTGGATTCGCCTCCGGGAGACCGCCCGTGAAGAGCGGAAGGTGGTCATCACCCTGTTCAACTTCCCGCCCAACGCAGGGAAGGTGGGGACCGCCGCCTACCTGGACGTATTCCAGTCCCTCCACGATGTACTCCTGCGTCTCCGGGACGAGGGATACAAGGTGGAAGGCCTCCCCGACACGGTGGAGGGCCTCCAGGAGATGATCCTGACCGGGAATCGGGAGCAGTTCGGAACGCCGGCCAATGTGCACCACCGGATGCCGGTGGATGTCCACGTGGCCCGCCAACAATGGCTGGACGAGATCGAAGAGGGGTGGGGTCCGGCACCGGGGCGGGATCTCACCGATGGGAGCCACGTCCTGATCCAGGGCCGGGGCTTCGGGAACGTCTTTGTGGGGATCCAGCCGCCCTTCGGGTATGAAGGCGATCCCATGCGGCTCCTCTTCGAGGGCGGCTTCGCTCCCACCCACGCCTTCGCGGCCTACTACCGGTGGATCCGGGAAGAATTCGGCGCCCATGCGACGCTCCACTTCGGGACCCACGGCGCCATGGAGTTCATGCCGGGCAAGCATGTGGGCATGAGCGGCGCGTGCTGGCCCGAGCGGATGATCGCCGATCTGCCGAACCTCTACCTGTACGCTGCCAACAACCCCTCCGAAGGGACGCTGGCCAAGCGCCGGGGGAGCGCCGTTCTGCTGACCTACCTGACGCCGCCCGTACTCCGGGCCGGCCTGTACCGGGGACTTCTGGACCTCAAGAATACCCTGGACCGTCTTCGGGGTCTGCCTCCGGAGGCCTCCCGGGACGAGATGGAGGGCCTCCGGGAGGCGGCCCGGATCCTGGCGGTTGAGCTGGAACTCCTGTCGCCGGAAGCTGCGGAAGAGGACGACGGACCGGCAGAGGAGTGGGCCGGCCGTCTCTGGGAGCGGCTCCTGGAATTGGAGGGCTCCCTCATTCCCCACGGACTCCACCGCCTGGGCCGCAATCCCGAGGGCGAGGTGCTACGGGAGCTGGTGGTGGCCGCAGGGCTCTGCCCCGCTCCCGGCGAGGATCGGGTCCGGGAGGCGCTGGGCGGGGACGACCCCTCCCAGGAGGCGGCCTTCGAGGCCGAACTCGACCAGGCGGTATCCATCCTCATGGACGCCGAGCCCGGAACGCGGGTGGCCGCTGCGGCGGATCACCTGGAATCGAAGGGAGCGCCGCGGGAAGCCGCCGAGCTCCTCCTCTCCCGCCTCGAGTCGCTGGCCGAGGGGCTGGGCGAGAACCACGAGCTGGCGGCGGTGGTTCGGGGCCTCGACGGGCGCTACATCCCGCCCACTCCTGGCGGCGACCTCCTCCGATCGCCTCAGATCCTGCCGACGGGCCGGAACATGTACGCCTTCGATCCGTGGCGGATCCCCTCCCGGGCCGCCATGGCCGAGGGGGCCCGACAAGCGGAACGCATCCTGGAGCGGTACACCGCCGCCGGAGCTGCCTTCCCCGAGGCGGTGGGCTTCGTCCTCTGGGGAACCGACAACATGAAGCGGGAGGGCGCTCCGGTGGGTCAGGCACTGGCTCTCATGGGCGCCGAGCCCACCTTCGATACGTACGGTCGACTCTGCGGTGCCCGTCTCATTCCGCTGGAAGAATTGGGGCGGCCGCGCATCGACGTGGTCATCACCACCTCCGGGATCTTCCGGGATCTGCTCCCACTCCAGATCCAGCTCCTGGCCCGAGCCGCCTACCTGGCGGCCGCCGCCGACGAGCCGGACGAGATGAACCGGATCCGGGCCCATGCCCGTGGACGAGCCCAGCGAAATGGCGGCGACCTGCGCATGGCGGCGCTCCGGGTCTTCTCCAACGCCGATGGTGCCTACGGTGCCAATGTGAACCAACTGGTGGACGCCGGGACATGGCAGGAAGAGTCTGAGCTGGGTCAGAGCTTCGTGGGACGAAAAGGCTTCGGGTATGATGAGGAGGGCCGACCCCACGCGGCGTCGGAGCTCTTCGAGGATCTGCTGTCCAAGGTGGAGCTCACCTACCAGAACCTGGAGTCGGTGGAGCTGGGGGTGTCGGATCTGGATCAGTACTTCGACTCCCTCGGCGGCCTCGCCCGGGCCGCCCGTACAGCCCGGGGCGGCGGCGATGTGGCCATCTATCTGGGCGATGAGACCCGGGGCGGTGGACGGGTACGTACCCTTCAGGAACAGATCGACCTGGAGACCCGGACCCGCACCCTGAACCCGCGCTGGAC
>PWZC01000229.1 GCA_003567615.1 Gemmatimonadota bacterium
CGGAGATTGGGACCGGTCCCGGGTCCTTGGTGACCTCCGGTTCTGGTGTGTGCTTCCTGCCGCCCTTCTTCCCCCCTTCTGGGCTACGGCCCTCTTCCTCTACCAGGTGGCCATCGGTGAGGCCAAGGGGTGGAGTGCAGCGCTCATGGCCTCGGCCTTCACCGCCTTCGCCCTGACCCGGATCGCCGTGTCGCTGCTGGTGGGGGCCGGGGTGGATCGGTGGATGGCGCGACGGATCGTGCCCTTCAGCCTGATCCCCATGGGCGCGGGGATGGGCTTCCTCCTGTGGGCCGAGGGGGAGTGGGGGGCCTTCGCCTTCATGGCCGGCCTGGGTGTGGCCGTGGGGATGGGCGCCACCGCCAAGCCCGCCCTGTGGGCCGAACTCTACGGGGTGCGCCACCTGGGAGCCATCAAGGCCATGGTGAGTTCTCTCATGGTGGTGTGCACAGCCGGAAGTCCCATCCTGGCCGGCTGGCTGCTGGACCGGGACGGGGGACTCGACCTGCTCCTGCAACTGGGGATGGCCAGCGTGGCGGTGGGGACGCTCCTGGCCCTCAGGATCCTTCCCCGACGACGGGGTACGCCTTAGCCGGACGCGTGGGAAAGTTCTTCATCACTCGAGGGAGGAGGAGAGGCACGTGGAGAAGGGACGGGAGGGCCGACGGGTGGACGCCACGGGACGGGTGGCCAGCATGATCGGGGTGATCCTCATCGTGCTCGGTGTGGCCGGGTATCTGGCCACGGGAATGGCCAGCGTGACGGCCCTGATCCCCGCCTTCCTGGGAATCATCCTCTTCGTGGCGGGATGGGCCGGGACCCGGAGCGAGCGGGCGCGCACTCCGGCGCTGGTGGTCTCGGTGCTGGTGGCGGCACTGGGGTTCTTCGGCTCCCTCCGCGGCCTTGGCGACTTTGTCACCCTGGTGTCGGGCGGAACGGTGGAACGACCGGTGGCCACCGTGGCCCAGATGCTCACCGCGCTCCTGTGCCTGGGCTTCCTCACCTTCGTCGTCCGGTGGGTGGCCGGGAGGCGCCGGCGGCTGGGGTGATGACGGGTCAGGCATCATCCGGCGCGCTTCTCCTCCTCCTGGCCGCCGTATTCCCCCTCGCCGCCGCCCCCACCGGACAGGCTTCGGAAGACCCGGATCCAGCGCCCTGGCTGTCGGGCCTGCTCGTCCACGACGGGGTGCCGGCGGACTCGGGGACCGTGATCCTGCACCGCGTGGACGCGGACCGCGCCGGCCCGGTGGACTCGGTTCGGGTGGATGCCGGGGGACGGTTCCGGTTCTCCCTGCCCGAAGGGGCGCCGGCGCTCTGGTTCGTGAGCACCTCCCGGGACGGTGTCACGTATTCCAGCACGCCCCTTTCGACATCCGCTCCGGATGGGCCGGAGACCGCTCCGGTCCGGCTCGAAACCTTCCCGACTCGCCCCGTACCTCCGGGTGGGACCATGCTTCCGGTGGAGGGGCGGGAGGTGACGGTGGGTCCCCGGCAGGAGGATGGTCGTTGGCCGGTGGTAGATCGTTTCCGGCTCCGAAACGACTCGTCGCTCACCTGGGTGGCCGGTGAGGACGGTCCGGTGGTGTGGCAATTCCCCCTCCCTTCGGGGGCTGTGGCCATCCGCTACCTGGAGGGAGATGCGTCCGACGGTGCCGTCTTCTTCCAGGGTACCGGCATGCAGGTGGTGGCACCCCTCCGCCCGGGTGCCACGGTGCTGACACTGGCGTACGAACTTCCGTCCCTCGAATTCCGCCTCCCCCTCCCGGGTGTGACCGAGGCCCTGGGTATACGCACCGCGCGAGGGCTTCCCCAGTTGTCGGTGGAAGGGCTCGATGGGCCGTTCCAGGGGCAGGCCGGCCCCGAGGGAAGAGGGTTTACCCTCTGGACCGGCGCTGATCTCCGAAACCGCATCCTTCACGTGGCCCCAGCCGCCGGGACCGGGTCGCCGCCATGGGTGGCGGGTCTCCTGGGCCTCGTCCTGGCGGGCGTGGGTGTGCTGGTCCTTCTTCGTCGACGGGTAAGCGAGGCGTCGACCGAGCTTGACGAGCCCGGTGTCGACCCGACTTGACGGATGACGTCCGGAGCTGGCTTGACGCCCGGGCGCTACCCAAGCTAAAGTCAATCAAGGAGATGGGGGGTCCGCCGACGAACGGGCGCCGCCGGTGTGAACCGCGAGGTCCGGGAGGTGTTCTTGCTAGTACGTCTCTTCAAGGCGCTCTGGCGTAGCCTCGCACGGGTGGCGGACCGACTCCGCCCGCCCGCGGGCTGGACGCTTCCCGTGACCGTCCTGCTGGGAGTTTTCGTCGGGTTGTCCTTCCTCATCTTCGACGTTTCCAACGCATCATCCTACCTCTCGGACACCCCCGAGACCTGCGTCAACTGCCACGTGATGGCGCCGCAGTACGTTTCGTGGTCGCATTCGAAGCACCGGCTTTCGGCTACCTGCAACGACTGCCACACTCCCCATGACAGCTACGCCCGCCATTACGCCTTCAAGGCCTCCGATGGAGCGCGGCACGCCTTCATGTTCACCTTCCGTCTCGAGCCGCAGGTGATCCGGATGCACGAGGCCGGACAGCGGGTGGTGCAGCAGAACTGTATCCGGTGTCATGTGAACACCCTGGATGACACCAAGTTGGCCATGGTTCCCGGCGACGCCTCCCCGGACGAGGGGATGCGCTGCTGGGGCTGCCATGTGGAGACGCCCCACGGAAATGTCCGCGGGCTCGCGTCGGCCCCGTACGAACACGTTCCTCTCCCCGGATCGGTGACGGCGCCGTGGCTGGCGAACCTCATGGACCGCGAAGGTGGAACGGCCCGGTAGGGCCGCCCGCCTCCTCAGCATCCTCCACCAGGAGCCACCCCATGAACATCTCAGAGCTCGTCGATCGGAAACCCTGGGTGGCCTGGGGTCTCTTCCTGGGCACCGCCGCCGTCGTCTTCCTGGCCGGCCTCTTCCTGGCCACCATCCTGGAGCGGCGGGGAGAAGCGGTGGTGGCCGGGGTGGCCATCACCCCCCTCCCTGAGTTCGAGCCTCGCAACGCCGTATGGGGTGAACAGTTCCCGAGGCAGTTCCAGACGTACCTGCAGACGCTGGACACCACCTTCGTTTCGCGCTGGGGCGGATCCCAGCGCCGGGACATGCTGGAGCAGCACCCGGAGATGGTGGTGCTCTGGGCCGGGTATCCGTTTGCCCGGGACTACGAACAGATCCGCGGCCACTACTACGCGGTGAAGGATGTCCACCAGTCCCTTCGCACGAACAACGATATGCCGGGGACGTGTTGGACCTGCAAGAGCACCGACGTGCCACGTCTCATGGATGAGTTCGGAGTGGCCGGGTTCTACGAGCAGAGTTGGCGGGACCTGGGTCCGGAGGTGGCGAACCCCATTGGATGCCAGGACTGCCACAACCCCAGCAACATGTCGCTCCAGATCACCCGGCCCGCCCTCATCGAGGCCTTCGACCGCATGGGGCGGGACATCCAGCAGGCCTCGCACCAGGAGATGCGTTCCCTGGTATGCGCCCAGTGCCACGTGGAATACTACTTCGGAGAGAACAACTACCTGGTCTTCCCCTGGGATGAGCGGGGATATGATGCGGCGAGCCAGGAGGCCTTCCAGGACGAGCGCGGCCATGTGGACTGGGTCCATGCCGTGAGCCGGGCGCCCATGTTGAAGACGCAGCACCCGGACTGGGAGTTGGCCCAGTCCGGCATCCACGCCCAGCGTGGCGTATCCTGTGCCGACTGCCATATGCCATATCAGCGGGAAGGGGCGGTGAAGTTCACCAGCCATCATATCACCAGTCCCCTGGCCGACGTGTCGGCGTCGTGTATGACGTGCCACAGCGGGTCGGAGGAGGAGTTGACCCAGCGGGTCTACGAGAACCAGGATCGCATCTTCGAACTCCGACGGACGGCGGAGCGGCTCCTGGCTCGTCTCCACATCGAGGCGGGCGCCGCCTGGGATGCCGGAGCCACCGAGGAGGAGATGGAGCCCATCCTGCAGCAGATCCGGTCGGCCCAGTGGCGGTGGGACTTTGTGGCCGCCTCCCATGGGGCCGCAGTCCATGCGCCGGTGGAGGCCGGGCGTCTCCTGGGCCAATCCATGGCCATGTCGGGCGAGGCGCGTCTGGCCCTCTCCC
>PWZC01000427.1 GCA_003567615.1 Gemmatimonadota bacterium
AGCGGGTGTCGGCCAGTCGAACAGCGGGTGTCGGCCAGTCGAGTTGGGGGCATCGCTACGGGAAAATGCGAACCCCGGTTCGCATTTCTGGGACTTCGGCCCGTGCTGCATGGGCATAGGGGGACCGTGGGACCTGTGGGGGACCGTGGGACTTGTGATGGAGGATGCCGTGTCGTCCGACCGTGGCCCAGGGAGAATGGGTACCGGTCTGCGGCCGAGGCGGAGGCTGACCACCACCCCAGCCCTGCTCCGCCCTTTCCTGCCCGCCTTGCCGGTCTTTCCTGCCCGCCTTGCCGGTGAGGGTGCGCCCCCCCCATGATGTGGACGGTCTTCCCCACATCGCTGCCACGGTCCCGGACACTCCAGGGGCCCCCGATCCCCTGGATTCCATGTCTCTTTGTCGTTCTCCGTGGGTGCGCCGATGCGTCCGGTCCCGGGCCCGGTGTTCGGTCCGGGGCCTGGCGACCCTGGTGGTCCTGGCCCTCGCTGCCCCTCCGGCCCTGGTCGCCCAGACCACCGCCGGTGATGCGGCGGGCCGGGCCGAAAGCTCCCTGCCCATGGATCTCCCCGGTGCGGCCTTCGCCGGCGCCTATCCCGGTCCCTCGCCCTGGACCTTCCCAGTGGACCCCGAGCTTGCACCGCGTCCCGAGGTGCAGGCCGTGCGCACCCACGAGCCCATCGTCATCGACGGTCACATGGACGAGGCGGCGTGGGACGCTGCCATCCCTGTGGGGCACTTCGTCCAGGGAGTGCCGGACCTGGGGATGCCGGCCACGCAGCCCACCGTGGTCCGGATCCTCTACGACGACACCCATCTCTATCTGGGGGTGGTGAACTACGACTCCGAGATGGACCGGCTCATGATCGCCGGGCTCGAACACGACTTCAGTCCCGGTGCGGGGGACCTCTTCGCCGTCTCCATCGATCCCTTCCTGGACCGGCGAAACTCCTTCCTCTTCTTCGTGAATCCGGGTGGGGCCCTCCGCGACGAGCAGACCTTCAACGACAGCCGGAATGTGAGCGTGGCCTGGGAAGGGCCCATCCGGGCCGAGGTGGTCCAGACGGACTCGGCCTGGGTGGTGGAGATGGCCATCCCCTTCAGCACCCTGCGCTTCGATGCGAATCGGCCCGTCCAGGACTGGGGGATCAACTTCCTGCGCCGGGTGCGGCGATCCAACGAGAGCTCATACTGGTCCCCCCTCTCCCGGCGGGAGGTGATCCATCGGATGTCCCGGGCCGGGACCATGACGGGGCTGGAGGGGATCCAGTCTGGCCGGAACCTCACCGTGAAGCCCTTCGCCCTGGCCGCTGACTCCCGGGGACAGGCCGTGGCGGAGAGTCAGGCGGGGAGCCGCGCCGACGCCGGCGTGGATCTCAAGTACGGGATCACCCCGGGTCTGACCATGGATCTGACGTACCGGACGGACTTTGCCCAGGCCGAGCTGGACCAGGAGCAGGTGAACCTCACGCGCTTCTCCCTCTTCTTTCCGGAGCGGCGGGAGTTCTTCATCGAAAATTCAGGGGTTTTCCAGTTTGGGGACCAGAACGAGCGGAACTACCGCATGGGGGCGTCGCTCCGGGACTTCACCCTCTTCCACTCCCGACGGATCGGCCTGACCCAGGGCGGTGAACCCATCCCCATTGTGGGCGGCGGCCGGGTCACCGGGAGGGCCGGCGACTTCGAATTGGGGGTTCTGAACATGCAGACCGAGGCGTTCGGGGAGCGTCCCGGTGAGAATTTCTCCGTAGCGCGGGGGAAGCGGAACATCCTTGGGAACTCGGATATCGGGGTCCTGGTGGTGAACCGCCAGGGCACGGGAGAGCTGGGCCAGGGGAGCTACAACCGGAGCTGGGGCGCCGACGCCAATCTCCGCCTCCTGGGGAACCTGGTCCTCACCAGCTACCTGGCGGGGACCGACGGGTCCGAGGCCGGGAGCTCGGGGCTCGCGTGGCGGGCCGGCGCCGCCTGGCGGGACCGGTTCTGGAATACCTCGGCTTTCGTCCGGCGGGTGGACGAGGACTTCGATCCCGGCGTGGGATTCGTCCGCCGCCGGGATGCGCTCCACCGCTACGCCACCGTAGGCATCCATCACCAACCTGAAGGGTCGTGGCTTCAGGAACTGGCGCCCTATGTGGAGGTGGATCACATCTCGAATCTGGGCGGGGCTCTCGAGACCCGTATCATTTCCGGCGGGTTGGACCTCTCGGTCCGGAGCGGGGAGTCGTTTTCCGTCACGGTAAACGACCGCTTCGAACTTCTGGCGAACCCGTTCGCCATCGCTTCCGGGGTGGTACTGCAGCCTGGTGACTACACCTTCCGGGACGCGGCGGTGAGTGTGCAGAGCTCGAGTTCGCGGAGCCTGACGGGTCGGGTGCAGGTGGGGCATGGGGAGTTCTGGAGTGGAACCCGGACATCCCTCTCCACCCGGGCTTCGTGGAGGCCCCGGTACGACCTCTTCACCGAGGTCTCCGTGGAGCGCAATCGGGTCGAGCTTCCCGAGGGTGATTTCAGCGCTGACGTGGCCCGGGGCGCCATCCGGTACGCCTGGTCCACCCGGCTCTCGGGAAGCGCCTTCCTCCAGTACAACCGACAGACGGAGCAGTGGGTGAGCAACGCCCGGCTGAACTTCCGCCACGCCCCCATGAGCGACGTCTTTCTCATCTTCACCGATCGGCGCAGGGCCGGGATGGATGGCCCCCAGGAGCGCTCCGTGGCCCTCAAGGTGACGCGGCTGGTGGCGTTCTGAGGGGTCGACCAGGGGCGGTCGGACGGACCTGCCGTCGGACAAAACGTAGGTCGGACTGGCGAATTGTCAGGCAGAGTGAAAGATTGTCGCCGACCCGGCAGCACCCGCCTCTCCCCCGACCCGACTGAAACGTGGACCGTTCCCTGGAACAGCCGACCGCCGCTCTGCACTCTCCGCCGTCAACATCGGCCGCCCCCTCCCGGGACTGGCTGGCCATGACGGCCCCCTACCTGGGCCCGGACACGGCGAGGAGTGTCCTCCAGCTCACAGGCACGGCCGTGGCTTTCGTGGGGCTCTGGATCCTGTCATATCTGGCGCTGGAGGTGAGCTGGCTCCTCACCCTGGCGCTGGCGGTTCCCACGGCAGGCTTCCTGGTCCGCCTCTTCATGATCCAGCACGATTGCGGGCACGGGTCCTACTTTCGATCCAGAAAGGCGCGGGACATCGTGGGCTTCTGCATCGGCGTCCTGACCCTCACGCCCTACCACTACTGGCGCCGGACCCACGCTCATCACCACGCCCACAGTGGCGATCTGGATCTGCGGGGCTTCGGCGATGTGGAAACCATGACCGTCAAGGAGTATCTGGAGAGCACACCCCGTCAGCGGTTGGCCTACCGCCTCTACCGCCATCCCCTCATCATGCTTGGAATCGGTCCGGTGGTCCATTTCGTGGTGAGCCATCGGTATCCCCACAAGGTGCCGCGGGAGTGGAAGCAGGCCTGGGCCAGTATCTGGATGACCAACGCGTGCCTGGCCGCGATCCTCGTGGTGGCGGCGCTGACCATTGGACTCTGGCCCTTCCTCATGGTTCAGGTGCCCGTCACTCTGCTGGCGGGGTCGGCGGGGATCCTCCTCTTCTATGTGCAGCATCAATTCGAAGAGACCTACTGGGACCGGGATCCGAACTGGGACTATTTTGAAGCGGCCGTCTACGGGAGTTCCCACCTGGTGTTACCGCGTCCCCTCCAGTGGCTCACGGCGAGCATCGGAATCCACCATGTCCACCACCTGAGTAGCCGGATTCCCAACTACCGGCTTCAGGAGTGCCTGGACGCAAATCCGGACCTTCAGCAGGCCACACAGGTCACCCTGCGCGACATGGCACGCCTCTTCCGCCTCACCCTCTGGGACGAGGAGACCGGTCGGATGGTGGGGTTCCGGGAGGTGGCTGGCCGGGCCGTGGCGGACCGGCCGCTGTGACCCTGGGCCCCTTACCCCTCCTCGGACAGTTCGTCGAAGGCGGTGGCCAGCGCCAGCCCCGCCGACAGCCGGGGGGCGATGGGGCGGTGATCCGGGAACCCGGGAATGACCTCCACGGCCAGGAGCTCGTCCCGGGAGCGTCCCTCCCGGATGGCCCGGTCCGCTTCGTCCAGGAGGGCCTGGAGGAAGTC
>PWZC01000467.1 GCA_003567615.1 Gemmatimonadota bacterium
ACGGCCGGATCCAAGGGAATGCGCCCCAGGAAGTCCAGACCCATCTCAGCGGCGAGCGCCTCGCCGCCGCCCGAGCCAAAGACCTCGCCGGCCATGTTCTCCACGATGCCCAGTACCCGCGTATTCACCCGCTCGAACATCTTCACGCCGCGTCGCACATCGCCCAGGGCCACAGCCTGCGGAGTGGACACCATCACGGCTCCGTCCACATCGATGGTCTGGACCAGGGAGAGCTGCGCGTCCCCCGTACCCGGGGGCATATCCACCACCATCACGTCCAGCGGACCCCAATCCACCTGCTCCAGGAACTGGCGGAGGATTCCGGCGATGAGGGGCCCCCGCATGATGGCCGGCTGCTCCTCTTCCAGGAGGAATCCCAGGCTCATGAGGCGTACCCCGTGGGCCTCCAGGGGCTCGATCATCTCCGTCCCCTTCCCACCCGTCACCCGGGGGCGCCGTGTCTCCCCGAACATGCGGGGAATGTTGGGGCCGTAGATGTCCGCATCCAGAAGACCCACCCGCAGCCCCTGGTCCGCCAGCGCTGCCGCCAGATTGCTGGCCACCATGGACTTGCCGACCCCACCCTTCCCGGACGAAACCGCCACAACATGGTCGGTCTCGGCCAGGATCCCCGGCTTCGGGGTGGGAGCCGGAACCGACCCCGGCTGAAGCCCCCCACCCGCCGACGGTGCGGGAGGTGGAGTCGGGCGAGAACGGGCCGGGGCGGCGGACGTCTGGGTTGCCGCCTGGGGCAACTGCACGTTCACCTTTACCCGCTCCACGCCGTCCAGCACCTCCACGGCACTCCGGGCCTGCTTCACCAGGGAACCCGGATCCTGTGGCTGCAGGGTGAAGGCGAAGCGGACCTCCCCATCCGGAAGGATTTCCACGTCCCGAACGTATCCGGCCGAGAGCAGGTCGTCTCCGGTGTGGGGGTGGAGAACGCCACGAAGGGCTGCCAGCACCTGCTCCTGCAGTTGATTCTGCGTCATCTATCTCTTCGGACCCCGTCGTATGGTTGCGATGGATGTGAACGGTAGGCCATCGCCCGAGGCGATGGAATGACCGCCCGGGCAAACGAAAGCGGCGCCCCGACCCAGGGCGCCGCCGTCTCCGACCGCGCGTCCGCCGGTCCGGAGCCCCGACCCGGCGTCAGACCGCGAGAACCTCGGTCACTTCGGGAACCGAGTTCCTGATCCGCTTCTCGATTCCCTCCTTGAGGGTCAACATGGAGATGGGGCACGACTCACAGGCTCCCAAAAGCCGAAGCTGCACCACCCCTTCGGCGGGATCGAATCCCAGGTATTCCACATCTCCGCCATCGGCGTGGAGAGCGGGCCGGATCTGATCCAGGACCTCCTGGATCTTCTCCTCATTCGTCATGGGACCTCCCACGGCTCGGGGTTGCGGGAGGGGGCCGGATTCCACCCTCCCAATCGTCAACGTATCCCGGGCGGCATGGGGGATCAAGCGGAGGTGGCGGCCTCCGCCCCTGCCCGCAGCGCCCGGGAGAAGTCGGATCTGAGATCTTCCAACCCCTCGATCCCCGCGGAGATCCGCACCAAGCCATCGGGAATGCCCGCAGCCGCCCGGTCGTCCGGGCTCATCCCCCGGTGCGACGTCAGCCTGGGAAGGGAGACCAGCGTCTCCACCCCTCCCAGGCTGGGGGCCACCGTGGCCAGTCTCAGGGCCCTGCAGAACGCGTCGGCCGCCGCCGCTCCCCCTTGAAGTTCCACCGCCAGCATACCGCCGAAGCCGTTCATGAGCTCGGTGGCCAGGAGGTGGTCCGGGTGCGAAGGGAGACCCGGGTGGACCACGTGGTCCACGCCCTCCTGCCCTTCGAACCAACGGGCCAACTCCAGCGCATTCCGGTTGTGGCGCTCCATGCGTACATCCAGGGTGCGAATCCCCCGATCCAGAAGCCAGGCCGTATGGGGATCCAGCGACGGACCATACAGGTGAAGCAACCGGGTGACCGCCGAAATCCGCTCACGGGATCCGGCGACGACGCCGGCGATGAGGTCGGAGTGCCCGCCCAGGTACTTGGTCGCCGAATGGATCACCAGATCCACACCCCACGCCCCCGGGCGAAGGTTCACCGGAGAGGCGAAGGTGGCATCCATGACCACGGGAATCCCCCGCTCCCGGGCCACTTCCACCACCGGTCGGAGATCGACGATGCGGAGCGTCGGGTTCACCGGTGACTCCAGATACAGCAGGCGGCTCCGCTCCTGGAGTGCAGCCTGCCAACTCCCCGCTTCCCACGGGTCGACCCATGTGACGGAGACACCCCGACGGGGGAGTTCCTCCTCCATGAAGGTCCGCGTCGCACCGTACAGGAACCGAGAGCTGACGATATGATCTCCTGCCTCTACCAGCGACAGGATGGAGAGGGAGATGGCCGCCATCCCGCTCCCCAATCCCACCCCGGCCTCCATCCCCTCCAGGGAGGCGATCCTGGCCCCCAACGCCATCTGGGTCGGGTTGTTCCCATAGCGGGTGTAGAGGAGTTCCGGGTCGCCATCCGGTCCACCTCCCACGAAGGTCGCCGACTGGATCGGCGGAGCGACCACCGGCGCTCCCGCCACGAGCGGCGATGTCCCTCCGTGGATAGCCCGGGTGGAGAGGGCTTTGAGGGGTCGATGGTCCATGGCGAACCGGCTCCGGCTGGAGGGAAAGGTAGGGAGGTCGAGAGGCCCGGAACCGATCCGGGCTACAGAAGTGAACTCAGGGCGTGGAGGTCACCTCTCAGCGGATGCCGGAAGATCAGCCCCCGTTGGACCAGGCCCTCCAGAGTCCGCCGCTCCGAAGGATCGGGAAAGGCGTCCTCGATTCTCGGGGCGGGAACCCGGCGAAGGGCCTGCAGCCGGGCCCAGGCCCGGGCCTCCTCCGCCGCCACCGTGCCCAGGAGTTCGAAGTCCCGCCCCGCATCGTGCGCCCGGGTGACCGCTGCAAGCCGATGACGCTCGAGCACCTCGAGGATCGGCTCGCGGTGGTGGTCCCGCAGCCCGTGGAAGACGAAGAACACCTCTCGGTGAGGGGCCGATGGCGATCGCCTTGCCAGCAGTAGCTTGGCCACCACCTCGTCCGCACAGGAGTAGTCGAGGATCGATACCGACGACAGATCCACCAGGGAAAGGGCCGGGAGGCCCAGCTCCTTCAATTGGGATTCGATGGCGAGGCGGACGGCTCGGCCGGTGGGCCGGGTCACCAGGTGGGAATAGAGGCTTGCCACATTCCGATCGAGAACGTCCCGCAGGTCCACGGCGAACGCATCCAACTGCGGCGAAGGGTCCTGCGACGACGCATCGTCCGGAAGGGAAGCTGGGTCGCGCATCCGACTACCCCCCATCCTCCGGCAACCGCTCCGGAAGGAGAATGGTGATCTGGGACCCGGGAAGGGGCGGGAGATTCGTCTCCAGGGGGGGCAGGTCCTCCCACTCCGGAACATCCGCGATCCGTGCCGTGCCACTGCGCACGGAGATCACCCCGTCCCAGCGGCGGACCTGCTTGCGCATCTGCTGGATTCCCTGCCCCCGGCCCTGGTCGGGAAAGCGGGTCAGTCCGTGGATGAAGGCGGCTTCCAGGGCCGTGGCATCGCTCCACCGATCTCCGAAGCGGCTGGAGTGACGGGACGCGAGGGACCCACGAAACCCTCGTCCCAGGTCCCCCACCGCCAGAATGAGGACGTGGCGTCCCAGTCGACGACTCCAGTTGTAGCTCTGCGCCGCCACCCACCCCGGCGCATCGGCATGCTCCAGAATATTCTGGCAGACCTCCGACAGGATCACCGCGAACTGGATCACGGCCGAGGGGGGGTAACGGAGGGTTCGGGCCAGAATGGCACCCGCCCGCTCCTGGACCCGGTCCACCACAGCGTGGACATCCTGATTCTCGGCGATGGAGGTCAGCTCCAGGAGGACGTCTGAATCGCCGCCCCCTCGTCGCCGGACAGGCGGTGTCTCCAGGATGTCGACGGCGGCCTCGAAGAACCCCATGCGGGTCAGGTAGCCCGAGACCACCGAGGACTCGGGCGGCTGCAGCCGAGGCGGTGTGCCGCTCCGATCCCGGAGTACCCGGCCGGCGCCCAGGAGCCCGATCATCCCGACCGGGTCGATCCATCG
>PWZC01000150.1 GCA_003567615.1 Gemmatimonadota bacterium
AGATCACGGGTGGGTTCGGCGCCGGGGGTCTGGCCCAGGGTCTGGGTCTCGCCGTCCTGGCTGTCTTTCCCCTCTTCGCCGGTGGGGCGCTCCTGGCGACCCTGTCCCGCTTTCCCGGAGGCGCGGCGCCGCGGTCCCCCACCGCAGCCGCTCTCCTGGGGGCTGCGGTGGGGGTGGTGCTCCTCGGCTGGTTCCTCTTCCCCCTCCTGCGGTCCACCACGGCCCTTCTCCTGCTGATCCTGGTGACCCTCTCCCTGGCGGCTCTGGCTCAGGGGCGCAGCCTGGAGGGAGGGGTCTGGATCGAGGGAGATGCCACAGGTGGCAGGGACACCCCGGGTTCCAGGGGTGCGTCCCTTGAAGTCTGGCGCTCCGGCACGGAAGAGGTGGCGCAGGTGGTGGTGGGGCCATCGGGGATCACGATGGTGGTGGATGATGCCGGTGGTCCCCTTCTCCAGGTGGATCGGGTTCTGGGCATGGGGCTCTCCCGATGGGCCGGAGCCGGGGGACGCGCCCTCCTGGTGGGTCCCGGACGACTTCCGGCGCTGCGAGGGCTCAGGGGAGACCCGGGCGAATGGAGCATCACGGTGTTGGCGGGTGAAGCGGCCCCCCTCATCGCGCAACTCCTTCCCCAGCCCATGGGCGAGCGAACCGGTGACTACACGGTTCTGGGGACCTCGGCCCGTCATGCCGTGGCACGCAGCCCCGCCCACCTTCCCCCGGCCTCCTTCGATCTGGTGGTGGTAGACACCCTGGCCCTGTCCCCCACGCCCGCCACACTGGATCTGCCGCCTGGATCCTTCCTCCGTCTGCGCCAGGCACTCCGCCCCGGCGGAGTCCTCATCGTGGCGCCGCTCCAGGATGGCGGTGGCGCCGGTGATCTGATGGAGCGCATGGGACGACAGGCATCTACGCACTTCAACCATGCCGCACTCTATGTGGCCGGACGACAGGGCGGGAGGGAAGGGGTGGCCGGCGAGGGGACGCCCGTCCCCGAAGCACGGCGGGCTGACTGGGCCCGAATGCACCCCGGTCCCCGGGGGAGGCATGCGGTTCTGGTGGCCTCCATGGGCTCGGGGACATCCTGGCCCGATCAGGTCCACGGTCACCTGCGTGTCGTCATGGACGGAGGAAGGATGGCGCCGGCCCCCTCGACCGTCGCGGTACCTGTAGCCTCGGAGCCCGAGTGAATCGTCTCCTTGCCCACTTCTCGGACCTGCACCTGGGATTCCGGGCCTTCCCGGCTCGCGATCGGGGATGGAACCTGCGGGAGCGGGATGTAGCCGCCGTCTTCCAGCGGGCCATGGACGACGTGGTCCGACTGAATCCCCGGCTTCTCCTGCTCACCGGCGATCTCTTTCACCGGCCAGATCCCCCTGCCACGGCCTTCCTCACCCTGACCCGCGGGCTCCGAACCCTTCAATCCAGGGTACCGGGCCTGACCATCCTGGCCATTGCCGGGGAGCGGGACACCCCGCTGGCGCCAGGTGATCCGGGGCCCGTAGCGGTCCTCGACGTCATGCCCGGTGTCCACGCCGCTTCAGGCGCGCCCCGGGCCGTGCGCCTGGACGATGGACGGATCCACGCCCTCCTGGTCCCCTTCGCCGGCGTTCGGGGTGGAGCCCTTCCCGAGTTGCGCCCTGATCCGGAGGCCGAGCTGAACCTCCTTCTCATTCGTGCCCGGAACGTTCCGTCTCCCACGCCGCTCGAGCTGGATCCGACGGAATGGGATTATGTGGCGGTGGGTGGAGATCACCTGGCGTGGAATCGGGGGGATCACATCCGATGCCCCGGCTCCCTGGAGAGGGTCGGGTGGGACCCGTGGTCCGAGGCCACCGAGGAGAAAGGATTCCTGACCTGGGACCTGGACCACCGCCGGGCCGAGTTCGTACCCGTGTCGACCCGGGCCTTGGTGGACCTGGCCTCGGTCCGGGTCTCTCCGGGCCGGCCGTCGGACGGGACCCGGCGACTGCGCCATCTGGTGGAAGGGATTCCCGGGGGGGTGAACGGGAAGCTGGTGCGAATTCGGCTTCGGGGGGACATTCCCCTTCCGGAGGACGGGGTCGAAGGTGCGTTCCTCGAAGGTCTTCGCCGGAAGGCCGCCCATCTGGAGGTGGAGTGGGGCCCCGACCTGGGGGATGTCCCGCCGTCCGGTCCTGTTCCCGGTGGGGAACTCCTGCTCCCCACCGACGCCGGGGGGCCGCACGCGGTGAAACCGGGCATCCACCTGGTGGTTCTTCCCGATGGGACCCCGGATCGTGGACTCCCCGATGGACTCCGGCGAATCCTGGAAGATCAGGCGACGGCGAACAGCCCGGGAGGCGCCCAGGCGAAGTTCATGCGGCTTCTCCTCCATGGCGGGTCGCCCCAGACCCTTCTGGACCAGGGGGCGCGGTGCCTGGAGGATCTGGGGCGGGTCGATACAGATGCCCCTGGGGGCGGCGGCGGCGGGGCCGGCGTCCCCCGGGCGCCTCTGGCGAACCCGGCCGGATCCGTGGAAGGGGACGACCCGCTTCTCAGGGAGCTTCGGACCCAACGGGAGGATCTGGTGGAAGCCGAAGGGGAGGTGGAGGCCCGAACCCTGGAGTGGGCACGGGATCGTCAGGAGGCCGAGAGTCGCCTGCAGGCCTATCGGGACCAGGCCCTGGAGCTCCGCCGGCGACTCCGGGAGTTGGAGAGCGAGGACGCCGTATGCCCCACCTGCGACAAGGTCCTGGGAGAGTCCCGCCCGGCGCTGCTGGAGACACTCCGGGATGAGTGGGAAATGGTCGTCCAGGACGGGAAGTGGTGGAAGCGAAGGCGGGAGCAACTGGAAGATCGTCCCGAGGACCTCCGGGCGCTGGAGGCCGAAGCTCTGCGGCTGCGGGTTCGGCTCACGGAGTCGGAGGCGCGAGGCGTGGGTGACCGCGGTGGAGCCCCAGGCACCAAGCGCCCATTGGAGGTGGATGCGGACAGCGGAGAGGCAAACGGCCACCAGGTGGATCGGCTCCATCGTGTCCTGATGCAGGTGGCTTCCAGGGGGCTTCGGCGCTGGTCCGAAGGGCGCCTTCTGGGGGTTTCGCTCCTGGCGGACGGCCAGGTGGGCGTCGTGGATCGTGGCGGTTCCCGCTCACCCTTCGTCGGAGAGATGGCGGGCGTCTCCCTCTGTCTCCAACTGGCCCTGGCCCGAGTTGCGGTGGATCAGCTGGCTCTGGTCCCTCGTGTGCTGGTGCTGAGGGGGCTGGATTCCCGAGGGGGGGATCCTCTCCTTCCACTGGTGCAGGGGCTGAGTGGCCAGGTGCCCCACATCCTGATTCTGGTACCGGGAGATGCCGCTCTTCCGGGAGATGGGCGAGTGGCCGGCATCTTCCTGCTCCGGACTGGACCTGAGTCGGCCGCCTCTCCCCTTCTGACTCCCATTCGGAGGGCGTGTCCACCGTTGGGGACCCGGGCGGAGACCTCCGGTCCCGCCGCCCACTGACCCGTATGCACATTGACTTGGCCTCGGGCCCACGGGACATTCCGGCGAGCCACTCGCCGGCTCAGATGCCATGAGTCCCTCCGGGGTCCGCTCCGGACGCTGTCACGCTCACCTCTCCCGGTCACACCCCACCATGGACCTCGTTCCCGATTTCCAGGAGTTCTGCGAACTCGCCGCCGACGCAGGGGTCGTTCCCGTCCGCGCGGAGTTCCTCTTCGATACCGAGACGGCGGTCACAGCCTACCACAAGCTGGCCCGGCCCCCCTTCGGTTTCCTCCTGGAGTCGTTTCTGGGAGGCGAGAAGTGGGCACGCTACACCTTCGTGGGAACCGAGCCGGCCCATGCCTGGCGGCTCCGGGCCGGCCGGGCTCAGTGGTGGAGTCCCGGGAAGGGCTGGACGGAGTTGGAGGTCGAGGATCCCCTGAGCGACCTGGACCAACGGCTGAAGGCCCGCCGGCCCGCCGAGGTGCCGGGACTCCCACGCTTCTGGGGCGGAGCCGTGGGCTATTTCGGGTACGATGTGATCCGGGTCATTGAGCGCCTCCCCGAGCTGGCCCATGGTGATCTGGACCTTCCGGATGCCCAGGTGGTGTTCACCGATGTGGTTCTGGCCATCGATAACCTCCTGGGGCACGCCATGGCGATCCG
>PWZC01000435.1 GCA_003567615.1 Gemmatimonadota bacterium
ACGCGCCCGCTTCCACCGAGGGGGCCGTAGGGAAGGAAGAGAATGCCGAACTTCCGGCACCGCTCCACAATGGGAATGGGGCCGGCACCCAGGTCCCAAGGGGAAAGCCGGTTCTGGACCGAGGCGATGGGAACGATGGTCCGCGCCGCCTCCAGTTGATCTGGTGTGACGTTGGAGAGTCCAACTGCCTCGATCAGCCCGCGGTCACGGAGGTCGGCCAGTGCGCCCACGCTTTCCAGGAAGGGTACGTCAGGATCGGGGGTGTGAAGTTGATGCAGGTCCAGCCGTTCCACCTTCAACCGGCGCAGGGTCGCTTCGGCCGCAACTCGGAGGTGCTCGGGGCGACCGTCGGCCACCCACCGGCCCCCCGGTCGTCTCATTCCCCCCTTGGTAGCCACAACTACCACGGGATCACCTGGAACCCCACCGAAGCCGGCACCCATCGCCCTGAGCGTCTGTCCCACCAGGCGTTCGTTGTGCCCGATGTCCTCGTCGTCCAGGGCGTAGACATCGGCCGTGTCCACCAGGGTCATTCCCAACTCGATGGCGCGCCGGATGACCCCTTGAGCCCGATCTCGGTCGGGGCGACCCGCCACCGATAGAGGCATGGCTCCGAGCCCGATGCGGTGAACCTGTAGCTCGGTACCGGGAATCCGTACCAGATGGGCGTCCATGGGGCTCCTCTCAGTCCAGGTCGGTTCGGCCAGGTGTAGTGGACGCTCGCCGGTTGATCTGCTCCCGGTATCCCTCGAGACGGTGGCGCTCGTCGTCCCGATCCCAGTCGTCCAGAAGAGTCAGGATCGCCTCGTGCGGCGTGGCATGGAAGCGGCGGCGGCCCATCTTCCGGTAGAGTCCCGAATGGCGGATGGTGTCTCGCACCGGTCCCACCAGCCCGGTCAGGTGGAGTTCGATCCCACGTGCGTCCAGCTCTTCCACGATCTGGGCTACGGCCTCCACGGCGGTGGTGTCCAGGTCGTTGATGCTCATCCCGTCCACCACCACGGCCCGGATCTCCCGGTCTCCCTCGTCGCTCTTCTGCAGGATGAAGCGCTTGATGAAGTCGGCATTGAAGAAGGAGAACGCCGCGTCGACTCGGACCAGAAGGACGGACTCCATGGGGAGTGCCTCCGGGGCCCGATCCAGGTCCCTGAAGTAGCGGGTGCCGGGCAGGTGGCCCAGCTCGGCCACATGAGGTCGGCTCAGCCGGAAGAGGACTGCGGCGGCGGATCCGGCCACGCCCAGCAGGATCCCTTCCCGGATCCCCACCAGGAGGGTGGCCGACAGGGTGAAGAGGGCCAGCAGTCCATCTGCCCGTTTGGTACGAAAGAGGTATCGGAGTTCCGTCATGTCCACCAGCCCCAGTACCGACACCACTACGATGGCACCGAGGGCCGCCAGGGGCAGGTGGTAGAAGAGGGGGGTGAAGAAGAGGAGGGTGAAGGCCACCACCACGGCGGCGGCGCCGTTGGCCAGGGCCGTCCGGGCTCCGGCATCGACATTCACCGAGGTCCGGGAGAAGCTTCCGGACACCGGGAGGGCCCGGAAAAAGCTCCCGGCGAAGTTGGCGGCCCCGATGGCCAGGAGCTCCTTGTTCGGATTGACCGATGTCCGGTGACGGCGGGCGAAGAGCTTCGTCAGTGAGCTGACGCTCATGAACTGGACCAGGGCCAGGGTGACGGCCGTGGGAAGAAGATCCCGAAGGTCTACCCAGGTACCCCTGGGCAACGAGAAGGCGGGGAGCCCCGAGGGAACCTCCCCGGTGGTTCGCACACCGGCATTTTCCAGACCCAGGAGCCAGGCGCCGAGCGTGGCCAGCACAACCACCACCAGCGGGCCGGGGATCCGGACGGGGAGGCGCTTCAGGGTCAGGAGCACGGCCACAGAGGCACCGCCGACGAGGAAGGTCGGGAGGTGGATTTGATCCAACCGCCCCGCCGCGTCCGCCACCAGGGCCAGGACATAGGGTGTTCGCTCCAGCGGCATTCCCGTGAGGTTCGCCAACTGACTCAGGGCGATGATGATGCCGGCGGCGGCCGCGAAGCCGGTGATGACAGGGCGGGCCAGAAGGCTGACCAGGGCCCCGATCCGTCCCAGCCCCATGACCACCTGGATCACTCCCACCATCGCCGTGAGGAGCAGGACCAGTTGCACATAGCGGTCACTTCCCGGATTCGCCAGGAGGCCTACGCCCGCTGCTACGATGAGCATGTCGATGGCCACCGGACCGGTGGCCAGATGCCGGGAGGTGGCCAGCAGGGGGTAGATCAGGAGGGGGACGAGCCCGGCGTAGAGCCCGTAGATGGGGGGGAGTCCGGCGATGACGGCGTAGGCCATTCCCTGGGGAACGAGCATGATGCCCACCGTGAGCCCGGCGCGAAGGTCATCTCGCAGATCGGCAGCGTCCATCTCCCTCCAGGGGGGATTCTCGGGATGGAGCTTGCGATCAGACACCCCAGATCACCCCGATGCCCAGAGTCGTGACCACGGCCAGGATCAACTGCAGCGGGGCCCCTACCCGGAAGAAGTCGGAGAACCGATAGCCGCCGGGTCCATAGACCATGAGGTTGGTCTGGTACCCCACCGGGGTGAGGAGCGCCGTGCTGGCAGCGAACGTGACGGCCATGACGAAGGCGAAGGGGTTGGCGTCCAGTGCCGTGGCAGCGCTCACCGCCACCGGGATCATGAGCACGACGCTGGCGTTGTTGCTCACCACATTGGTAATGAGAGCGGTGAAGAGATAGAAGACGCCCACCACCAGAAGGGGCGGCAGCCCCTGGGTGGATCCCACCAGGAGATGACCCAGGAAGGCAGCGCCGCCACTCCGCTCCAGGGCCATCCCCAGGGGAATGACCCCGGCCAGCAGGAAGATCACGTTCCAGTCCACGGCGGCGTAGAGTTCGTTGGGGCGGAGGCACCGGGTGGCCACCATGGCCACGACACCGGCCAGAGCCGCGGTGACGATGGGGAGGAGCCCCGTGGTGGCCAGCACCACCACCCCCCCCACGATGGCCAGCGCCACCGGGATGTGCTTTCGTCGGAAGTCCTTCTCCTCGATCACCCGGCTGACGATGAAGTTCCGGTCGGCTTGCAGGCGCCGGATCGCGTCGGGTCCCGCCTGGACCAGAAGGGTATCGCCGCCCTTCAATCGGATCCCATCCAGTCGCTTGTGGAGGATCCCGCGTCCACGGCGAATGGCCAGCACCCAGGCATCGAAGGTCTGGGCGAATCCCAGCGATCGGAGGTTCTCGCCGACGACTCGGGTGTCCGATAGAACCACCAACTCCACCAGGGACTGGCGCGGCGCTTCCCCCTCCTCCCGATCCTCCTCTTCTTCTTCTTCTTCTTCTTCTTCTGCGTTGAGGGTCGGGTCCGGCTTCATCCCCAGATCGCCTCGCTCCACCCGACCACCGCCCCCCAGGGCCACGTCGGGAAGATCCAGGAGTTGACGCACGGTGGAGGGGTCGGTGCGGGCGATGAGGACGTCGCCCTCGCGGATCCGTCGGCCGCCCAGCGGCTGCTCCAATCGGGTATCGTCCCGGCGGATCCGGAGAACGTCCAGGTCAACGTCCAACTCCTCCACCATGGCCTGCACGGTGAGACCTGCCAACGACGACCCTTCCCGGACATGGAGCTCGGTCAGGTAGTCGTCCATCTCGAAGGTCTGCATGGGATCCTGGCGAGGCTCGAGGCGAGGAGGAGTCAGGGCCCACCCTACCAGAAGGAGATAGGCGGATCCCACCAGGAGGACGACGGCGCCCAGCTGTGAGAACTCGAACATGGAGAAGGGCCGATCCAGGAGTCGCTCCGAGACGTCGCTGGCCAGGAGGTTCGTAGAGGTACCGATGAGGGTGAGCATTCCTCCCATCATGGAGGCGAAGGAAACGGGGATGAGATATCGGGAGGGGGATACATTGGTGCGGTTGGCGATGTTGATGGTCATGGGAATCATCATGGCCACCACCGGTGTGTTGTTGATGAACCCCGCCGTCCCCCCCGAAAGCCCAACCAGCGCAGCCAGTTGACGGCGGGGTTTGCCTCCGGTGAGGCGAATGATCCTGTCGCCGACCACCTGGAGTACGCCGGTCC
>PWZC01000124.1 GCA_003567615.1 Gemmatimonadota bacterium
CACCACGGATCTGAGAGAGGCCCCCATGCTTGAGCGTCTCATCGTCGCATCGGTGAAGAATCGTGGGCTCGTTCTCCTTCTCACCGTCGTCCTCGTGGGCGGAGGAATCTGGGCCATCCGGACCCCCCCCGTCGATGCCATTCCCGACCTTTCCGATGTACAGGTCATCGTTCAGACCGACTGGGCGGAGCAGGCCCCGCAGATTATCGAGGACCAGGTCACCTACCCCCTCACCACCACCCTCCTGGCGGTGCCCGGCGCCGAGACGGTGCGGGGGATTTCGGCCTTCGGAACGAGCTGGGTCTACGTGCTCTTCAGGGACGGGACGGATCCCTACGAGGCCAGAACCCGGGTCCTGGAGACCCTCTCCCAACTGGATGCCACGGCACTGCCCGATGGGGTCTCGCCCCGGCTTGGACCCGATGCCACGGGAGTTGGCTGGGTCTTTCAGTACACGCTGGAATCCCAGCGTCACGATCTGGCCGAACTCAGATCCATCCAGGACTTCTTCGTCCGTTTTCAGCTCCAGGGACTGGACGGAGTAGCCGAAGTGGCCTCTGTGGGAGGGTACGTCCGTCAGTACCAGGTGGACGTGGATCCCGATGCCCTGAGGGCGTACGGGCTGACCCTGCCCAGGGTGAGCGAGGCGCTTCGACAGGCCAACGCGGACATGGGTGCCCGAGTTGTGGAGCAGGGCGGACGCGAGTACATGGTCCGAGGGCTTGGCTACCTGGAGTCCGTGCAGGACATCGAGAACGTGGTCCTGGCGGCGAGAAACGGCACACCTCTGCGAGTGGCCGATGTAGCACGGGTCCAGTTGGGACCAGACCTCCGACGAGGGGTGGCCGACAAGAACGGGCAGGGTGATGTGGTCACCGGAATCGTGGTCATGCGCCACGGTGCCGACGCCCTGGACGTCATCGACCGGGTGAAGGAGCGGATCGCCGAGATCGAGCGCGGGCTCCCGGAGGGTGTCCAGATCGTTCCAGCGTACGACCGCTCGGAGCTCATTCGGGAGGCTCAATCCAACCTCTCGTTCACCCTGTTGCAGGTCTTGATCCTCACGGCCCTCATCGCCTCCCTGTTCCTCCTCCACCTCCGTAGCGCTCTGGTGGTGGTGTTCACACTGCCGGTGGCCGTTCTCTTCTCATTCCTCATCATGCGCCTGCTGGGCGTGCAGGCCAACCTCATGTCGCTGGCCGGGATCGCCATCGCCATCGGGGCCATGGTCGATGCGGCCGTTGTCCTCATCGACAACATGCACAAGCACCTTGAAAGAGAGGACGGGGAGCCCAACTCGGAACGGCGCTGGGAGATCGTGGTGGCATCGGCCTCCGAGGTGGGCCCTGCCCTCTTCTTCAGCCTTCTGGTCATTACCGTGAGCTTCCTGCCGGTGTTCGGCCTGGAGGCCCGGGAGGGGCGGCTCTTCCAGCCCCTGGCCTTCACCAAGACCTTCGCCATGGCCGGCGCGGCACTCCTGGCCGTGACCCTGATCCCGGTTACACTCGGCCTCTTCATCCGGGGTCGAACCCGGTCCGAGGAGGAGAATCCGGTGAGTCGCTTCCTCCTACGCCTCTACCGGCCCGTGCTCTCCGGGGCCCTCCGCTTCCGATGGCTGACCCTGGGAATTGCGGGAATCATCCTGGTTCTCACCGTGTTTCCCCTTTCCCGGCTGGGCTCGGAGTTCATGCCCCGAGGGGAGGAGGGAACGATTCTCTACATGCCCATGACCCTCCCGGGCGTGTCCATCCAGCAGGCCGCCCAGATGATGAGGGTTCAGGACTCCATCATCGCCTCCTTCCCTGAAGTGGAGAGCGTAATCGGGAAGGCGGGACGGGCGACCACGGCCACCGACCCGGCCCCACTGGAGATGTTCGAGACGCTGGTGAACCTCCGGCCCACGGCGGAGTGGCGGGACGGCCTGGACTTCGATGGCCTTGTAGCTGAGCTGGACGAGGCCGTCCGGATGCCGGGCGTCATGAACATCTGGACCATGCCGATCCAGAATCGCATCGAGATGCTGGCGACGGGACTCCGGTCGCCCCTTGGCATCCAGGTCTTCGGCGACGATCTGGCGGAAATCCAACGGATCGGCGTCGAAATCGAGGGCCTTCTGGCCGGTGTTCCGGGTACCCGAAGCGTTCAGGCGGAGCGGGGTGCGAGCGGGTCCTACCTGGACATCGTGGTGGATCGGCCCGAGGCCGCCCGCCACGGTCTGAATGTGACCGAAATCCAGCAGGCCATGATGACGGCGGTGGGTGGCGAGATCGCCACCCGCACCGTGGAGGGCCGGGAGAGGTACGCCGTCCAGGTCCGCTACCCCCGAGACTTCCGGCAGAGTGCCGAGCGCATCGGAGATGTTCTGGTGGCCACCCCGGCCGGCCCGCCCATCCCCCTGGGCCAGGTGGCCCGCATCGAATACTCCGAAGGTCCCATGGTGGTGAACACCGAGAATGCCTTTCCGGTGAGCCGGGTCTACATCGACGTGGATGGGCGGGACTTCGGGAGCTACGTCGACGAGGCCGACGCCCTCCTGGCCCGGGAGCTCGAGATCCCGGAGGGCTATCGGATCGAGTGGGCCGGCCAGTACGAGTCCATGGAAAGAGTGGCCGAGCGGCTCCGGCTCCTGGTTCCCCTTACCCTCCTTCTGATCTTCACCCTTCTCTACCTCAACTTCCGAAGTGGCGTCCGGGCCTCCATGGTGATGCTCACCCTGCCCTTCGCCCTTGTGGGAGGGGTCTGGCTCCTCTGGCTCCTGGACTTCAACACCTCGGTGGCCGTGTGGGTGGGCTTCATCGCCCTGGCTGGGGTCACGGCGGAGCTGGGGGTCGTCATGCTCCTCTACCTGGATCAGGCGTGGGAGCGGGCCATGGCGGAAGCCGGAGAGGGGGGTCTGGACGTCGATGCCATCCGGGGTGTGGCGCTGGAGGGTGCCACGACACGTCTTCGCCCCGTCCTCATGACGGTTGTCTCGGATATCGGCGGCCTTCTCCCCCTCCTCTGGGCCACCGGGGTCGGAGCGGCCACCATGCAGCGCATCGCCGCACCCATGGTCGGCGGCCTCGTGACCTCCATGATCCTGACCCTGGTGGTGCTCCCGGTTGTCTACACCCTCTGGCGGGAACTGGAGCTGCGATGGGTTCGGGACGGATGAGACCGTGGCGCTGCGGTCCGGGCCGGCGGAGGGGTACGGGGAGAGGGGTTTGCGCGAAGGGGTGTGCGCGGAGGGGTACGGACCTTGCCGGCCCGCCACTTACTTCCAGAACAGGCGCCTTCCCGCCTCAGGGCCAGGCCGCTTCCCGCCTCAGGGCCGGGCAACCCCCTGCGCCTCAGAACCGGGCAAACCCCCTCTTCAAAACCAGGCGCGCCGCTCCCGGGGGCCGAGGATGCCCGTCACGGCGGTCCCTACCGCCGAAGCGAGGAGGAGGAGGATGAGGGCCGCCATCGGCCACCGGAACGCCACGACCAGGGACGCCAGGAGGATACCGAGGTTCGTTCCCCAATCCACCAGGATCCAGCGGAACAGGCGAGGAGCCAGGGGCTGCCTCCAGGCCCCGATGCGATGGGTCCGGAGGATGAAGGCGAAGGAGATGAGAGAGAGAAGGGCGAAGATGCCGATGAAGGGGACGACCGCCGAGGACGCTCCAGGGGCCGCCCCGATGAGGCTCGTGGGGAGCGGAACCAGTGCAACCCCCGCCAGCAGGAAGAGGGTCAGGGCCAGGAGACCAGGCTCGAACCAGGCCAACTTCGCCACGATGCGCAGGTGGTGCCACCAGACGTTCCCCACCAGGAAGAAGGCGAGGGCGAAGGAGACCAGCCCCGTCATCTCCAGGCCGTCCAGTGTCAGGACCAGGAGCGTGAGGGAGATGGCGAACACCGCATCGCAGAGATTCACGATGCGGCCGAACTCCGGCGAGTCCCGCTCGTAGCGGTGTGGGAACTCGCCGGGATGCATGGTTCGATCTTTCGGATCCATGGGCGTCACATTTCCAGTGCCGGGAGCGGGACTCGAACCCGCAAGGGATTGCTCCCAGAGGTTTTTGAGACCTCCGCGTCTACCACTTCCGCCATCCCGGCTTGGCCTG
>PWZC01000400.1 GCA_003567615.1 Gemmatimonadota bacterium
CGGTGCCGGAGAGGGAGCCGATGCCCGTCCCGGAAACGGAGACCTGGGCACCGGTGAGGGGACGTTGGGTCTGGGCGTCCAGCACCTGACCGGTCACGGTGCCGGTCTGCTGTGCCGAGACCGGAGCGGCCAGGGCCAGGGCCGCCAGGAGGGCGACTCCTCCAGCCCATGGGCGGACTGGAAAGAACGAACGAAGTGTGGAAGGCATGCCAAACCTCGAGGGGACGGGGGAAGACGAGGCCGCCCTTGAAGTCCTCCGGCATCAAGCCGCAATCAGGGCTCTGGCGCGGGGGCGACCGGAAGGATGCAACGACTACGTCACACCACTCTCCAGGATGCCCCGCTTACAGGAAGGTGTCAAGTTTCTAACAGGGCCGATCCCCGTCCCACACAGGACAACGAGGACCCCATATTTCAAACAGTGCGAACCTCACCCTCCCCCGCCTGAGGAGCCGGCATGGTCGTCGTCGCGACCCGTGGGCCCGATCAGCCCAACGCCGCCGCCCTTCTGCACGTGGCTCTCTATGGAGCCGTCCAGTCCGGGGAATTCCCCGGGGAGCCGCCGGAGATCTTTCTGATGCAGGAAGCCTCCTAACTGGCCTACAACAGAATCACTCCCCGAATGTGGAATCTTGCCCCAATTCCGAGAACAATGTCGACCTCGAGCTTCCGGGAACTGCCGACAACAGACTCTTTCCAGCCCCATGGGGCTGGGCGGGCCAAATTAGAATGCAGATTCCAATTTTCGGTTTTCTCCAATAGCAGTACATCGGAGGACTGAGCCTGACTACTCAGGAGTCTGCGACACTGGGGGGTATTGAGGGCGTTCGCTGGGGCAAGGCCGGAGCCGAGGAAAGACCCTCCACCCAGAATGGATAGGGACGCCAATCGTTCCCCTCCGACACTCCTTCCAGCCCCCTTCCAACCTCGGGCACACCCCGGAACGTTACAGGATTGTTGCCATCCTGAACCCTTCTCGTGGAAACCGGGGAATATTTTCGTGTGTCGCGCTTGCTCATAGCCGATATGAGTCCCAATGAGCCTTGTGCCACATGTCACCGGAGGGCGGACCGCTATGCTTATTGACTATGTATCAATTGTTAAATCAATTTCCACCGATATCATCCGAAATCTGTCGGTAATTCTTATATGTTTGCTAATTCCATTTTCCGTATATGCTGACCAGAGCGAGATACGTGGCACGGTAACAGCGTCAGAAGACGGGCGGCCTCTGGTCGGTGCGCAGGTGGAGGTCATGGACACGAACCTCCGGGCTCTCACCACGTCTCGTGGGGCCTTCGTCCTCCGGGGCGTCCCCGCCGGAAGCCAGCGTGTGAGGGTAACCTACATGGGGTATTCGGCTTCCGAAGCGACGGTGCAGGTCGCCGAGGGTGAGGTGGCTCGAGAGGACTTCTCCCTCTCCATCCGGGCCATCGATGTGGAAGGGGTGTTGGTGGAAGCGGACCGCTGGGGGAGCCAGGCCGATGCGCTGAACCGCCAGCGCACGGCGGCTTCCATCCAGAACATCATCTCCACCGAGCAGATCGAACGCTTCCCCGACCCTCAGGCCGCTGAGGCGCTTCGCCGACTCCCCGGGGTGGCCAGCTTCGACCACCGGGGTGAGCCCCAGAGCATCTTCATCCGGGGGATGTCGCCGGGAATGGCCACGGTGACGCTGGACGGCGAGCGGCTACCCACCACCGGACTCGCCGACCGAGAAACCTCCCTGATGGGGCTTCCGGCGGAGATGCTCTCCTCCATGGAGCTCTCCACCGCCATCACCCCCGACATGGACGCCGATGCGGTGGGCGGTACCGTGAATCTGGTGACCCGCTCCCCCCTCGGTGACAACCGCTTCCTGAACGTCTCCCTGGGTGGAGGCGTCCATCAGAACGCCGAGGGACCGAACGCCCAGGCCAGCGTGGTCTACGGGAACCGCTTCGGAGATCTGGGCGTCCTCCTCCGGGGAAGCTTCCGGCGGAACAACATGATGATGGACGACATCCGTCACTTCTGGGGCGCCGAGGACTTCGGAGCCGGTGAGGAGGATGTGCTGGACCAGCTCCGGCTCGGGGCCTACGAGACCCTTCGGGACCGGGTGTCTCTGAGCGGCCGGCTCGACTACAACCTCAGCGACGATACCTCCGTCTTCGTCCGGGGGCTCTTCAACCACTTCGACAAGCGGGGGATCCGCCATCAGTTCCGGGTCCGGCCTGAGAGCGGTGATCATCTGGATCGGGGCCTCGTCAGCGGCGGCCGGCTTGAGACCATCGGGCGCCGGAACCAGAAGACGGAGATCCTCTCCACCATCGGGGCCGGGCTCGAGACCGTGGTGGGCCCCTTCACCATGGACGCCTCTGCCTCCCTGGGGTATGGAGAGCACGATCAGCCCTTCCAGGAGTACCTGAACCATCGGGTGGGCGGCGTGGATATGTCGTACGACATGACGAACACCCGACGTGCCCGGTGGGAGATCCTGAACGACAACCCAGGCGGGTTCTTCGACCCGGCTCAGATCCCCTTCCTCCGGTATGAGAATCGGACGGACCTGGTGCGGGACCGGGACTTCAACTCCCGCGTCAACTTCGAGATGCCGTACCGCTGGGCCGGCGCCCAGGGGAGCTTCAAGTTCGGGGGCCGGTTCTTCCAGAAGGACAAGGACCGTGAGTTCTGGGTCCGTCGGTCCTTCCCGCCCTCGGGCCACGGCCTCCTCATGAACGCCATCGCCTCCGGGAGCGAGCACCGGCAGATTCTGGGTGAGTACCGGATCGGTCACTACGTCGACTGGAGCCAGGGTGGGCCCTTCGCGCGGGAGATTGCCGGGATCCTCGAGGAGGATCTCGACCGTACCCGTGAGATCTCGGACTCCCAGAACTACGAAGCATCCGAGTCTGTGGTGGCGGGGTACACCATGACCACCCTGGATTGGGGGGACTGGACCGTCATCGGAGGTCTACGCACCGAGCGAACCTCCACCTCATACGTGGGGAACCAGACCCTCTTCGACGACGATGGAAACTGGGTCGAGACCCGACCGCTGGATGAGGGGAACAGCTACCTGAACGTCTTCCCCATGGTCCATCTGCGGTACCGCTTGAACGACCAGACCAACTTCCGCCTGGCGTGGACCAACGCCCTGGCCCGCCCCAACTTCACCGACCTGGCGCCCACCCAGTTCATCGATCGGGATGCGCGACGGATCAGCCGGGGGAATCCGGAGCTCCAGCCCTCTCTGGTCATGAATCTGGACCTCCTGGTGGAGCACTACTTCGAGCCGCTGGGGCTGCTCTCCGGAGGGGTCTTCTACAAGCAGCTCAGCGACTTTTTCTTCGGATCGGTGGAGACGATCCAGGGTGGGGAGTTCGACGGGTTCGAGGTACGCCAGCCCCGGAACGGGGCGGGAGCCGACCTCTACGGGGTGGAGGTGGCCTGGCAGCAGCGCCTCACCTTCCTCCCCGGCGCGCTGAGCGGGCTCGGCGTCTACGCCAACTACACCTACACCCACTCCAACGCCGAGCTTCGTGAGGTCACCCGTGAGGTGCCCCTCCCGCGGCAGGTGCCCCACGTGGTGAACGCCGCCCTCTCCTGGGAGCGAGGACCCTTCATGGGGATGGTCACAGCCAACCATAGGAGCGAGTACCTCTGGGCCGTGAGCCAGGACGCCGTGAGTGATTACCGGAGCCACCTGGCGCCCACCATGGACCGGTACCTGGAGGCCCAGACCCAGTTCGACCTCTCCGCCGCCTATCAGGTGCGCCCCGACGCCAGCATCTTCCTGGAGGTCAAGAACCTGACCAACGAGCCCCAGACCTGGTATGATGGGAGCCCCGAGTTCCACTACCGCTCCTCGTACAACCACGCCTGGGGGATCCTGGGGATCCGGATGAACTTCTGATAGGAGGTTGCGACGCGCCGGTCACCAGGAAAGGAAAACGCCCCGGAGAGGCATGGACCTCTCCGGGGCGTCATGCTCTGGGCGTCACACCGAGCTCGCCTTGGCCGAAAGAGATCACGGGCTGCTTCGCAGCTCGAACGGGTTCGAGACTCGATATCGAAGGGGGACCAAGGACCCGC
>PWZC01000052.1 GCA_003567615.1 Gemmatimonadota bacterium
CCCCCCGCAGGCCCGCTCGGGGATCCGTACCGCCCGGTACTGGTAGTTGCGGGGCAGAAGGGTCGCCCCCGTCACCTCGAAGTACTCTTCCCAGAAGCTCCGCACCCGCTGCGAGGCCGGCGTATCCGTGCGGGCCCCCACCACCACCACGCAGACACCCGACAGGTCGGGGAGCGTCTGCATGCGGGCCTGCTGCTGGACCCATCCCGCCGGCGGCATGCGTACCAGCCCCTCCATGTTCATGACGGCGTTGGCCTGCAGCATGTCCGAGAAGAAGATCAGCGTGGCCCGGTGCTCCGGGTAGGCCGCCGCCTCCGCCGCCACCAGGTGCAGGGTCGAGAGGATATCGGTGCCGAGGAAGTCGTCCCGGTCCTCGTTGTCGGTGAAGCGGGTGAGGTAGTCCCGGGCATCCTGGATGAAGCGGGCCCGTGCCACCGAATCCCGGGTCATGACCCGTTCCCGGAACTCCCGGGGCGGAACGTCCTGGGCCCACCGGATGGGGTCTTCATCCAGGGAGAGTTCCAGGATCTGCATGGCCACGATCCGGTCGCCGTGGACCAGGTCGTCCAGCCGATGCCGCGTGGCCTCTTCGTAGTGCTGGAGCTCGGCCTCGGTCACGCTGGTGGACCGGTCGTAGACCAGGATCAGGAGCTCCGGATCGCGGCCGTCGGCGATTTCCGGGGGAAGGGGCGGCGGATCCCCACCGCACGCCGACACCCCCACCCCCAGCGCCACTCCAAGGAGGAGGACCAGGGACAGGCGTCGGACGGCATTGACGGGTTGGAACAGGGGCAAAAGCAGTCTCACCAGGTAGCCGTGGCTTCTTCGTTGAATCGGGTTCGGACCTGGTTGAATCTGGCGGACAACTCGGAGCGTTCAACCCCGTACTCGTCCGGGGACCGGGTGATCAACTCGCCGTTGGCGCTGGGAGAGGGGACGCTGAGGGTAGGTGCGACGGCGAAGGCGGTGACGGTCCTCGGGTCCAGCCCCCGGGCTCGGCCGTTCTCGGCACGGTAGAGGCTCAGGACCGATTCCAACTGATGGACCACCTGGGGCCACTCGCCCATTGGGTTCAGGGTGACGAGGGTCTTCACCTCCCGGATATCCCGAGACACCTCGGAGAGAAGCCCCGACACCTCCTGAGCCACCTCCTCGCCCTGTTCGATGAAGGCCCGTCGCCTCTCTTCGAAGGGCGACTCGTCGAAGTGTTCACTCCGGCTGTCCCGCCGGTGGAAGTAGGCGGCGGAGATGGCCGCCAGGACCAGGGTGAGATTCAGGAGGAGGACCGGGAAGGTCATGCGGGCCATGGCGGCGGCGTATTCGCGCATCTCCACCGCCGCCTCCTGCAGGTCGTCGGCACGGTTGCTGAGCTGGTTGGCGGCCAGGAGCTCGCCATCCACCCGAAGCCAGCTCGCCTCGCGACGGTACTCCTCCACCTGCGCCATGTCCTGGGTAAAGCGCTCCTCACCCACCTCGCCCAGGGTGACCCGGGCATCGTAGAGCACCCCCAGGGTCAGCAGGATCCCGGCGCCGGTGAGGACCAGGGGCACCGTGTTCTCGAGCATGGAGCGGCCCTGCACCGTATAGCGGTTCTCCTTCCGGTCGCCCTGCATCACCAGCTCCCGGAGCGACCCGCCGAAGAAGTGGCAGAGGACACACAGGAAGGTGATGATCCCCAGTGCTAGAAGGGTGGCGTCGGGGCGGAAGACGAGCTGGGCGATCACCCGCTCGGCCCCGGCGAACCACCCTACCGACGTTTCGGTGAGGAGACGGATCTGCCGCTCGGTCAGTGGGTCCCGTGGCAGGAGCGCCGAGAAGACCGGCGCATTGGCGAAGAACTCCACCAGCCCGAGGAAGAGGAGGGCCGCGGCGTAGACCGGCGTGGGAATCCCCCGTCGGCGCCCGCCCCCACGGGTGAGCTCACCCTCCACCTCATCCCGACGAAGGGAGTAGCGCGCCTTCAGGCGCACCAGCTCGTTGGTGACGCGCTGCAGGCGGTCGATGCCCAGGGCGGCCCGTCCGAGCTTGGCCGACGCGGCCCCCTCGGCTTCGGCCAACTTCTCCGACGTCTCACGGCGGGCCGAGGCGACCCACCGCTGGAAGGTGCTGCGGCAGCGCTCGCCCAGCTCCAGTTCGGACGAAGACACACCCTCCTGATCCAGCGCCGGCAGCCCCTGCTCGGCGTCGGCCCGCGCCGTTCGACGCGCTTCGTCCCGGAGTCGGCCCAGGGCGTCGTCCAGCATCCCCTGGGCCAGAGAGCCGGCAGGGAGTGCAGAAGGAGTCGGCGATGCCGGAACGGGTGTGGGCTCGGCCGGGGAGGGCTCCGTGCCCTTGGCAGTCATCCACGACGGGGTCTGCTCCGGCATGTCAGTCCACCCCCCGCCGGTCGCCGCGCTGCATCTCGTAGGCCTCCCGCAGCTTGACGCTGGGGAAGTAGCTCTCACAGGCGGCTGCGATGAGTTCAGGCGTCAGGGTGGGCTCTCGCCCCATGTATACGGCCATATCCACCAGGTCCGAGACCACGTCGCGGGGGTGACAGGCCCGGGGCTCCAGTTCACCCCGGTCGTAGTAGTTCTCGAAGATGAAGTCCACCGCCCCCGGATCGAAGTCGATGCCCTCCTTCTCACACACCCGCCGGAAGATCTCGGTGTACTGATCCCGGTCGGGGTTGCCCACCTCCAGCTTGTACCGGATGCGGCGGAGGAAGGCCTCTTCCACCAGATCCTGGGGGTTCAGGTTGGTGGAGAATACCACCAGACAGTCGAAGGGGACGGTGAGCTTATGGCCCGTGTTCATGGCCAGGAAGTCCACCCCCCGGTCCAGGGGGATCATCCAGCGGTTCAGGAGATCCCGGGGGCGAACCCGCTGCCGGCCGAAATCGTCGATGACGAACACACCTCCGTTGGCCTTCATCTGCGGCGGGGCGCTGTGGATGCCTGTGGACGAGTCGTACTGCAGATCCAACTCTTCCAGGGTGAGTTCACCGCCCACCAGGATGGAGGGGCGCTTGATGCGGACGAACCGGGGGTCGAAGCGTGGCCACTCCGAGTAGAGGGGGCCGTCCTCGTCGGGCTCGGGCGAGCCCCCGTCGTCCACCAGCTCGTGGAGGTAGGGGTCGTAGAGGGACACGATCTCGCCGGCCAGCTCCACCATGCGCGGAATGAAGATGGTACTCTCCATCACCCGGCCGATGGCGAAGGCCAGCTCCGTCTTCCCGTTTCCGGGAGCTCCGTAGAGAAAGAGGGAGCGGCCGGAGTTGATCCCCGGCCCCACCCGCTGGTGGAAGTCCTCGGGGAGGACCATGTGCTCGAGGCCCCGCTGGATCTGCTCCGGCGGGATTCGAACCGTCCGGAGGCTCTGTCGGGCCGTCCAGTGCCGGTACCCCGCCCCGGTCACCGGTGCGGGACCCACATAGGCACTCACCTCGCGGGCTTCCCGGGCCCGGGCGCGACCCTCGGCGGTGAGGGTGAAGAGGTAGCTCTGCCGCCCATGGCCGTCGGTTCCCCGGACCTCCACGAAGCGACGGGTCTGCAGGTCCAGCAGCAGATCGTCGATGAGGGCGAAGGGGAGGCGGAGGAGGTCCACGAGCTGGGACCCCCGCAGCGTACCCCGGCTGTAGAGGGTCTTGAGGATCAGGTCGGAGACGAAGAAGGGGGGGAGCCGGATCTCCGCCAGGCTCTGGGGGACGGGCGGAACCGGTCCCTCGTCCATCACCGCAGCAAACCCGGACCCGGGATCGCCGCCGTAGCCCTCCTCCTCATCCACCAGAGCCCGCTCCAACGCCTGCTCGGGAATCACGATGCCACCTCCCATGTGACCATGTCACCTTCCTCCATCTCGGTTCCGTCGATGGTTCCCGTCGGTAGTTCCAACGCATACCTGGCCCCGCGGTGCACCCGGCTCCGGGCCCAGGGCGCCAGCGCCCGGTAGAGAGCCACCACCCGCCCCTCCCCGTCCAGGAGGGCCACATCCAGCGGGTACTTCATCCAGAACATGTGCACCCCCCGGCAGGGGTGCAGGAGCATCCCTTCGCCGGGGGAAGGCTCGGGCCGACCCATCATCCC
>PWZC01000277.1 GCA_003567615.1 Gemmatimonadota bacterium
CGGTGGACGGCCACCGGGGGGGAGTTCACATAGATGGTCGTGGGGGCGTACACGAACGTCGAGTGCGCGGGCCACCGGTGGACCGGGTGAAGGCGGAAGCGGTGGGAACGGGCCCACCGGACCGGCGGCGGTCCCCACCACGGGTCAACCCATCCACTGTGCCACCCCGCATGCCATCCGGATCCCCACCCCGAAGACCAGGAGAAGCCGAAGGAAAGGCCGGAGGAGCGGTACCTGGGCGGAGCCCACGCATAGGCAGGTACCACGGGGAAGGGACGGACCGGCACCCACGCGTGGGCCCACTGGTAACCGTCACACCACGGCCGGTATCCATACCAGGGATCCCAGGGGTCCCAGCAGTACAGAGCCGGGTCATAGACGTAGATGTCCCGGAACCGCTTTCCGCGAGGCAGGCTTCGGGGAGAGTAGGACGCCACCGGAACGGCCTGGGCCGGGATCCCCGAGGCGAATGACAGGTCGGCGAACAGACCGGTGGCGGGAGAATGGTGGGCCAGGCCGAAGGAGGCACCATCGAAGACGTGACCCGAATGCCCGTCGCTCCAGGCAGAGAAGGAAACGGCCGTCTGGCCCTGGAGAGCCCCAGCGGGAACCGCCCCACATACAAGGAGAGCCGCCATCAGGAGAAGAGCACCACGAAGCGGCGGAGGCGAAACGGGGCGGGCCATGGGAGGACTCCTGTTTCGGTCAGGTGGGCAGAGCCGAATGAAACCGATGTACAATCAAAGCAGGATTCATACCGGTGTTCGTGGGACTTCGATTCACGGGAGCCCGCTCCTCAGCGAAAATGCCTGGAAGGCCCCGTGCATCAACACGTTACTGGCCGAGTGCGGACAGCGCCAGCGGGAGATCGGGGCCCCAGGGCGGGCCGCGGCCAGCCGGCAACGGGTTGCCAGTGTCCCGGAACGAATCACTCACCGTCCCCGGAAGAGGACGGTTCCGGCGACGGTTCGCCCCCCGGTGCCCGGGTGTCCATCAGCGAATGAACCCGTCCAGAACGAAGAATGCGGCAAGAAGCAGGAAGGGGGTGGCCGCCATGACCAGAAGGAGCATTCCGTGCCGGATCATGGCTCCCGCCGTGGGCGGATCCCCGGCCGGAGACGGGGACTCCTCGGCTGGAGGCTCGCCGGTCACGTCGGGGTCGATGGAAGGTCTGCTCATGGGGGGTGGGGAGTCCGTCGTTCCTGGTTTCTCTTGTTTCGCGACGCCGCTGTGTATAGCGTTGATGCTCGCAGTGGTGTTGAAGTCCGAAGGATTCTTTTTTCGAACCCGCTCTCGACTCCCGGGTTCCTCTCCTGGGTCATCGACCCGATGGTACCCTTCCCCTTTTCCCCAGACCACAGCAGAACGTGAGCAAAGACCGCTGGCTGGGCGTTCTCGAGGTGCTTTCAGGCGGCTCGGGTTTCGTTCGGCGCCCTCAATCCGGCTACATCGCCGGACCGGACGATGTGTATGTGAGTGGAAAGCTGATCTCCCGTTTCGGTCTCCGCACCGGCGACGAGATCTCAGGTTCCGTGGGCGGTCGTCCCCGGAACGGCAAGGCTCCCCCCCTCACCAGCCTCGACCTCGTGAACGGGCGCCCGCCCGACGAGGCCAAGAACCGACCCAACTTCGACCGGCTGAGCGCGCTCCACCCGGATGAACAGCTCCGACTGGAATGTGACATCCGTGCGCCCGGTGGTCCCGACTTCACCAATCGGGTCATTGATCTGTTCTGCCCCCTGGGCAAGGGCCAGAGGGCCATGATCGTGGCTCCGGCCAAGGCCGGTAAGACGACGGTCCTGCAACGGGTGGCGGAGGGAATCGTCCGAAACCATCCCGAGTGTACGCTTCTCCTCCTTCTGGTGGATGAACGGCCGGAAGAAATCACCGAGATGGAGATGTGCGGGTTCGGAGAGGTGGTGGCTTCATCCTTCGACTTCCCGTCCGAGCGACACGTGGCTCTGGCCGAGATCACCCTGGAGCGAGCCCGGCGCCGGGTCGAGATGGGACAGGATGTGGTCATCATCCTGGATTCCATCACCCGGCTCGCCAGGGCCTACAACACGGTGGAAGACGGCAGCGGACGGACCCTGTCCGGTGGACTGGACGCCAACGCACTGGAGCGGCCGAAGCGCCTGCTCGGGAGCGCACGGAAGATCGATCCCTCCCAGGGAGGAGGATCCCTCACCATCGTGGCCACCGCTCTGGTGGATACCGGATCCCGAATGGATCAGGTCATCTTCGAGGAATTCAAGGGGACCGGCAATTCCGAGCTGGTGCTCAGCCGCGAGTTGGCGGATCGACGGATCTTCCCCGCCATCGACATCGTGGCGTCGGCGACCCGCCGGGAGGAGCTGATCCTGAGCGAGGAGGCACTCCTGCTCTCCCGGGCCATGCGGCGGCAGTTCGTCGGGACAAACCCGTCGGATGCCATGAGTGAGCTCCTGGGGGTCATGCGCCGAACCAAGACCAACGAGGAACTGCTCCGCCTGAGCCGGGCGAATCTGTAGACGAGGTCCCGGGCTGGAAGACCGGAAGACCTGACCTGCCCCCGGCCGGTGGAATCGTTTTCCGGACGGATCGTTTTCCGGACCGACGTTGGAAGCCTTGACGGGCCGGGTAGTGGGACAGAGGGGGCTGGAGGTGCCAACACCACCTCCGGCCCCTCATTCGTTCCTGGAGACCGGTGCTTCCGCCGCCGAGTCCGCTTCCGCCGCCGGGGCCCCGTCGGGATCGGCAACGTCCTCGGGTTCGAAGCTCCGACCCTCCACCACGAGGCGACGCAGCGACTCCAAGGAGGCCTCGAGTTGGGCTCCCTGCAGGTCGTCCATCCGGCCGGCCAGGAACCCCAGAAGCGGGTTCCATCCGAAGTCCCCTTCCTCCCGCCAGTGGATCCGGGTGCCACCCTCTTCCCGGCGTTCCAGCCGCATCCGCCCATCAATCCGGATCGAACCCCCTTCCACCTCCACGTCATAGCGGATCGAATCGGGAGCCGACGACGCGGTGATCACGAACTCTCCCTGACCGTACTGGTCATCGTCCCAGCGGCGGCCGGATCCCTCTCCGCTCTCCGGTCCGAAGAACTCGAATCCCGAGGTGGGCGATGGAGTCCAGAGCTCCCAACCCCGGGCGCTTTCCAGGTGGGGGAAGATCTCCTCGGGCTGAGCCGGAATGAGGGCTTCCCGTTCCGTGGACCATCCACTGGGGAGGAGGAAACCGATCACCATGGTGCCGATGAGGATGAGGCCGATCCCCCCGAGGATGATGCCGGCCAGGCGGATCACTTTGTTCAACGGAACTCCGGAGAAGGAGGGGCTGCCGGGGGCAAGCCGGACGTCAGGGACGGAAACCGCATGGGGGTTGTCCGACGATGGCCAGGGCCCAGGGTGAGCGGTGACGAGGGAAAGGTCACCCCGGGGGCGACCACGTCAACCCCGGACCCATCACGAGGTCCCGCCGTCGGGTGGAGGGGTCCTGGCCACCCGTTCCAGGAGGGGGCGCAATTCATTCCAGACGTTCGCCGCCATGCGACGATGTCCCTCGGCCGTGGGGTGGATCCCATCGGGCAGGTTGAGGGAAGGGTCGCCGGCCACTCCGTCCAGGAGGAAGGGGAGGAGGGGTACGTCGCGGCTCCTGGCCACCCGTCCGAAGGCCGCTCGGAAGTCGTCGGCATATTCGTCACCCATGTTCGGCGGCGCCTCCATCCGGACCAGCGCCACGGGAGTCCCGGGAGCCGTAGCGGCGACCTCGTCCAGGATCCGCTCCAGGTTGGCCTCCATCTCCGACACCGGGATTCCGCGGAGTCCGTCGTTGGCACCCAGTTCCACCACGAGAAGGTCGGGCTCGGCCCGGAGGATCCACGTGATGCGGCGGGCACCGGCGGCACTGGTCTCTCCCGCCAGCCCGGCGTTCACAATCTCGATTCCGGTGATCCCGGCCTCCCGGGCCCGAAGAGCGATCTGATGGGGCCAGGCTTCGGTGTCCGGATCGTCGAGTCCATACCCCTCCGTGAGGCTGGTGCCCAGAAAGATGATCCGGGCTCTGTCCTCCTCCTGAC
>PWZC01000385.1 GCA_003567615.1 Gemmatimonadota bacterium
CGATGGGGTTCCCCAGCGACCTCCTGGGCGTTGCGAAGGCCTGCGAGAAATGACGCATCCACCACGAGGGCCGCCGCTTCCCTGTGGTCGGGATGGCGTCCTTCGAGCCAGTGGGTGACCACGACTCTCGGCCGGAATCGGCGGATGAGTGCCGCCACGCGACGGCGCATGGGAAGGACGTTGGCGAGTTCTCCGTCCGGCAGACCGGCGTTCTCCCGGAACCGGGCTCCCAGGACCCGCGCTCCTTCCCGGGCTTCCCGCGCTCGAATCTCCGGAGTCCCCCTGGACCCCGTTTCGCCGGCGGTGAGGTCCAGGATGCCTACCGATTCGCCACGATCCACCGCAGCGGCCAGCGATCCGCCCACCAGAAGTTCAGCGTCATCGGGATGCGCGAAAATGGCGAGGACATCAACGGGATCGATCATGGAAGGGAGCCTGGGAGGACCCGATCAGGGAAGGGACTGGCGCTCTGCGACATACCCGCCTGCCGCATGTTCAAGTCGCAGGACGCGGCTCTCCCCATCGACCCAGAGGTCGCGGGTCTCTCCTCTCCCCTCCAGGCGAAGGTGACGGGCATCCACCGGGGTGCCACCGATCTGGATCCGGTCCGTCCCCACGACGGACACCTGAAGTTCGTACTGGGAACCTTCCCGGGGAATCAGGACGGGAACACTTCCACCCGATGTCCCCATTCGAGACGAGATGAAGAAGTACTGGTGTGCGACTCCTGTATCCAGCAGGACCGTACCCGGGGTGGCCCGGTACTCCCGCTCCTGCTCCCCACGCTCCGAACGCACGCTGGTCCGGAATCTCCGGTCTCCCAGGGTCACATAGATCTCCTCCTGGAAATGTCCGGAGATCCGGATCTGGTAGGCGGAGACCTCCATGTCCACACCCGTTGCCTGCAGCGCAGGCCTCAGATCGATACGGCCTTCGGGAACCTCCATCTGGATCTCGGCCGTGGCAATGACCTGCGCCTCGGGACCCTCACCGGATCTCCGGATGGCAAAGGTCTCCGTCCCAACCTCCCGACCGTCCACGTAGAGGGTGAAGGTCCCCTCGTCCACAGTGATGCCCTGGGCCCAGAGGGATGGTGTCGATGGAGTCGGGACCAACAGGGCCAGGGTGGCCAGTAGAAGAACGGCGCGGATGGGACCGGACCGGCGGCTGAACCACCGGCAGAGGCGGAGCGACTTCGGTGACATGGAGAACCCCTCGGTTACCGGTGGGTGTTGGGTTCGCGCCTGACCGCGACCTCCGAGGGTTATTCTACTCACTCACGGGGTCGAGCGGTCCCCTGCGCCTTTTTCCCCGGATCCCGGCCCCCCATGTTCAGGGGGCATCGCCGGGGGACCGGAGCGTATCCCGACCCGGACCGTTCCGGCCCCGGGACACAGGACACCCTGGGACGGACCCGGGTGCGAGTCAACAGATGAGCCAAGCCTCTCCCATCACCAAGCCGGCGCCGACGACGTGATTCCCCGCTCCCTTCTGGTTCCCATATGCCTCCTGGCATCGGGTCTGGCCAGCGCCGCCTGGATCGGTGGGGGTGGACCGGCCTGGCTGACAGTGGCCGCCTTCCTGGCGGTGCTCGGTCTGGTGGCCGTGAGCCGGGGCTGGCCCGGCCCGTCGGGTTTCACAGGGTCCCTGGTTCCCAGCCTGCTCCTGGGAGTGGTGGTCCTCGGCTTTGCGGCCGCCGGCGACCTGGCGCGGTTCAGTCAGGGGTGGAGTGAGCGTGTCGAACTGTGGGAAGAAGGGGTTCAGCGGCGCCTGTCGGCCGAGTTGGATGGCTTGCTCACCCGGGCCGAGGCGGCATCCAACGCCGGTGCCCTCCGGTGGCGCGAGGGGGAGCAGCGTGCCCTTCTGGCTCCTGACGTGCTCCGTGAGGACATCCATGCCGTGATGATCTTCGATGGCCAGGGGCAACTCCGCTCCTGGGTCGGCACCCATCAGGGCCCGGTGCCTGCAGCCGTCCGTTCGGGGCAGGCTCGGTACATGTACCGCGAAGGAGCCATCTTCGGCTATCTGTACGTCACCCAGCCCCTCCCGGGAGGGGCTGGCGCGGCGGTGGCCGCCACCCTCCTTCGTGCCGACCTCCCCCCTGGACTTGACGAGGGTCTCCAGGATTTCACGTCCACATTCCAGCGGTCGCACGGCGCCAGGATCCTGGTGTCCCGGGCCGACCGTGTGGAGGGGCCCGGCGTGTGGGACCTCCGTTGGGACGATGAGGTGCTCTTCAGCGTCGATCTCGAGCCCCTCTCCGAAGCGGATGCCCTGGGGAGCCGCGCACGGCGGTGGGAGCGGGCGATGGCGATGGGCATCGGAGTGTCCTGGCTTCTCCTGCTGATGACGACGGTGTCCGTTGGCGGAGCCCGGTTCATCGTCGGGCTGGGCATATTTCCACTGCTCCTGATCCTTCCCCTTGGGCGCCTCCTGGGCGCACCCCAGCTCTTCTCTCCCGGAGGGGTGCTCCTCCCGGTCCCCATAGAATTGACCCTGGGCGATGTCCTGGCGTTTACGCTGGCCGGCGTGTTCCTGGTGGGTGCACTCATGCCGACACGTGCGCCGCGCCTTCCCCCCTGGTTTTCCGTCAGCCTCGCCATGGCGGCACTCCTGGTCTTTCTCTGGGCCATGGGGAGGGGAGCCTCGGCCACCCTTCTGGCCGAGGGGGAGCTGGGCTGGGTCACCTTCGTCTGTGTCGCGTCCCTGACGTGCGGACTTCTCTTCAATCTCGCCTTCCACTTCAGCGGTTCGGCCCGGCCCCGGGAGGCCCAGCCCGTCCGACTGGTCCTGGCGCTTCTCGCCGGCTCGCTCCTGACCATGGTTGGGGCGGCTCTGGTCAGGGTTGGCCCCACTGTACCGACGCCCTCTCTCCTTCTCTTCGGAATCCCCCTCCTTCTCCTCATCACCGGGTTGCCCCGGTGGGAGGATCGTGGGGGGCGGGTCCTGGTGCTGACGGCCTCCCTGGCTCTGGGCGCCGCCACCGTCCTGCCATGGGGTTGGTCCCTTCGGGTCGAGGGACGAATGGCTCTGGCGGAGGAGCAGATGGAGCGGCTCGGTACGCGACCGGATCCCTTCCTCGAATTCCTCCTCCTCCGGGCCGGAGAAGAGGCGAGAGCCATGGCGGGAACCGGCCGAAACCCGGTGGAAGCCCTCTACGGGATCTGGACCCGGAGTGGACTCGCCCGGGAGGACGTTCCGGTCTGGCTCACGGTCTGGACACCGGACGGTCAGGCGCAGGAAGAGCTCCGAATCGGGGTGGAGGGAGATCGTCCGCCCCTCCCCATGGATCTGGTTCAGGAAGCCGTCGTCGAGGGCGATCTCCGTCTGCGTCGGTTTGACCTCACGGACATGCACTACGTTGCGGTCATCCATCTTTCCAGGGGGGCGTTCATCTCCATGGTCGTTCCTCCGAGACGGAGCCTGGCCACGCCGTCACCCCTTGGACCTCTCTTCTCCCCGGCACGGGCCGAGAGGGATCCGCTGGTCCTGATCCCCTTTCTGCCCGGTGAGCCGGCCTCGGAGGTGGAGGAACTGCGGTGGATCCGAACGGCGGAGGGGTGGCAGGGTGAGCTGGATCTCTTCTATCCCGACGAGGTGGTGCACGCCCATTACCGCGTGCCCCTCCCCGGCCCTCTCCTGGTCACGGCCCGGGGGACCCTCCTCCTCCTCCTCGTCCTGGGCACGGGAGCCATGGTCTGGGTCCTGGGTTACCGGACCGGAAGCGACGAACGGTGGTTGTCGGCGCCGCTGGCGGCGTGGTTCACAAGCTTCCGGGGGCGGGTCACCCTCACCCTCTTCGCCTTCTTCCTCATCCCCACCCTGGGTTTCGGGGCTCTGGCGTGGCAGACGCTGTCCGCAGCGGCGGGACGGACCGCAGAGACGCTGGCGGAGCGAGCCGCCGAAGAGGCGGCCGGATGGTTCGGGGAAGTGGGAGGGGCCATGGATGTCCTGGCCCGGCGTGCCGGCTCCGACCTCCTCCTCTACGATCGGGGTGAGCTGGTGCGAGGCTCCGTCCCCGAACTGGTGGATCTGGGCCTGTATCAGGGGTGGCTACCCGCCGATATCCACGGGCGGATGGTGGCTGGTGAGGAGCTGGTGACCTCAACCCGGGCCACCCTTGGGGGGGTGGAGTATGTGGTGGCGTTCCGCCGGATCGAAGGAGGGCAGGTTCTCGGTGCACCGGCTCCCCTGCAGGCCGGAGCCATGGCGCTCAGGCAGCGGGATGTAGCCGATCTCATCGCCTTCGCCGGTGTGGCCGGCGCAGGACTGTCCATCCTTCTCTCGCTGCTGGTGGGTCGAGCCCTGACGCGTCCGATCCAGACGCTGCAGGTGGCTTCGGAGCGGGTCGGGGCCGGGAACATGGGGGTGCACCTTCCCGAGGATCGACAGGACGAGTTCGGCGCGGTATTCGGAGCTTTCAACCGCATGGTAGATCGACTGGGAAGTACGCGCCGAGCCCTGATCCGGAGTTCCCGGCGAACCCGCGCCATCATGGAGGAGGTGGCCACGGGTGTGCTGGCCCTGGATCCCCAGGGAAGGGTCATCCTGGCCAACCCCCGGGCAGAGGAGCTCCTGGGCGTGTCACCGGAGCGAGGAGAGCCGCTCCCTCGCACCCCTCACCCCGATGATCTGCGGACGGCGCTGGCCCAGTGGGTGGAGGCGTATATCCGGGATGAGGTTCCGGCGGCCACCATGGAGTTTCAGGCGGGTGAGCGGCGGATCCGCGCCCGGGCCCGTCGGGTGAGCCGGCGAGGGCCGCCTGGCGGGACCGTACTGAGCCTGGAGGATGTGACCGATGAGCTTCGGACCGAACGCATCCTGGCCTGGGGCGAGATGGCCCGCCAGGTCGCCCACGAAGTGAAGAATCCCCTCACACCCATCAAGCTGGGCGTACAGCACGTCCGCAGGGCCTGGGTGGATGGACGCCCGGATTTCGACGAGATCCTGGAACGGAATGTGGAGACGATTCTAGCGGAAATCGACCGGTTGGCCGGCATCGCCGCCGGGTTCAGTCGATTCGGGGCGCCGGAGGAACCGGCCTCGCAGCCGCTGACGGCGGTGGATGCGGCGACGGTGGTGGGAGAGGTCATCGGGCTGTATCGAGCCGGCGAAGGTCCGGTGAGTGTGGAGTTCGAGTCGCCACCTTCGCTGCCCCTGGTCCGGGCTCGGCCGGGGGAGCTGAAGGAAGTCCTCCTGAACCTCCTGGAGAATGCCCGGGCGGCTCTCCCCTCCGGAGGGCTGGTGCGGGTTTCCGTCACTCCCTCCGACGACGAAGCGGGCGGTGTGGAGATCCATGTCCGGGACAATGGAGTCGGGATCCCACCCGAACTCCTCCCCCGGATCTTCGAGCCCCACTTCTCCACCCGCTCGGGCGGTGGAGGGCTGGGACTGGCCATCGTTCGACGATTGGTGGAATCCTGGGGCGGGACCGTGCGGGCCGAAAGCCTCGAGGGAGCCGGGACCGCGATGATCGTCTGCGTTCCGCCCTGGGAGAACGGAGTCCACACCGATGGGAATGGGGGATGACGGGGCACCGCCATGGGCCTAGCTTTGCGGGGTGGTTCGGCCCCTCCTTCCAGGAATCCGGCATGGCATCGATCAAATCTTCCGGCACTCACAGGCAGATCCAGATCACCGATCCGGAAGGTGCCTCCTCCCGGATGGTTTCCCTTGATGAAGTCCTGATCTGGCTGGAAGCGCATAGCGGTGCCATGGCGGCTCGGTGGCTCCTGGAGCTCAGGTCCCGAAGCCGTGACCTGGACCCGGAGGATGAGCGTCTGCTGGGAGAGTTCCTGGCCCTCCTGATCCGTCTCCTCCCGGAATGCCTCGGAGCTTACCGGCAGCAAGGCCTCCCGCTCCTTCACCAGGCGGCCGAACTCTACGGACACCTGGCGGCGCTGAGGGGGCTGGCGGCAGGAGAGGGTGTGGAGGAGATCCAGATTCTTCGGGAAGTCCTGCTCCGCTTCCTCTTTCGGGACCCGCCCGGTCAGGGCCGGGCCCGGGGCCTGGGGCTTCGGGAGTTGCTGCACCTCTCCAGGCTCGCGGATCAGTTGGTGACCCACACGAGTGTGGGGCATACCGACACGCTCTTCTTCAAGCTCTTCCAGGGGCACGGTGTTCCCAACTCCACTTCGGAGCAAACCCGCGCCGAGGTTCGGGATCAGTTGGACGAGATCCGCCGGGAGCTGGATGGACTCCGGGCATTGGACGTCGACCCGGGGGAGGAGAGATGAGCGACACCGAGGCGCGGGAAGGAGATGTCGTCCGCCGTGGAAGCGCTGCCGCGCCCCCTGCCCTGGAGTCTTCCGTGGGCGACATGGATCCCGAGGCGTTCCGGCGGTGGGGCAGGGAGGTGGTGGACTGGGTTGCCGAGTACATGGCCACCAGGGAGAATCTCCCCGTTCTCTCACGGAGTCGGCCCGGTGACCTCAGGTCGCAGCTCCCCGAAGATCCGCCTGAGGAGGGGGAGGATCCATCCCTCTGGCTGCAGGACTTCCAGGACATGATCCTCCCGGGGGTGACCCACTGGAATCACCCGGGCTTCCTGGCCTATTTCGCCATCAGCGGATCCGGCCCCGGGGTTCTGGGCGAGATGCTGACCGCAGCCCTCAATGTGAATGGGATGCTCTGGAGGACCTCGCCCGCCGCCACGGAGCTGGAGGAGCATGTGGTGGGGTGGCTGGCTCGACTGCTGGGACTCCCCGACTCCCTCTTCGGGGTGATCCAGGATACGGCGTCCTCCTCGTCGTTCGCGGCTCTGGCCGCAGCCCGGCACCAGGCCTTTCCGCAGGTCCGGGCCCATGGACTCACCGGCTCTGCACCCGGGCGTGTGTATGCCTCGGCCGAGGCCCACTCTTCCATCGAAAAGGCCGTGATCGCCCTGGGGCTGGGCCAGGCGGGGCTGACCCGGATTCCCACGGACGCAGACTTCCGGATGCGCCCCGAGGCACTCCAGCGAGCCATGGCGGAGGATGTGGAGAGGGGGATCCAGCCCGTCGCCGTGGTGGCGACGCTGGGAACGACCTCCACCACTTCCGTGGATCCCCTGGCCGAACTCCTACCTATCGCCCGGCGCCACGGGGCCTGGGTCCATGTCGATGCCGCCTACGGGGGCGCTGCGGCGGCTCTCCCCGCGTTCCGACCTCACTTCAAGGGATGGGAAGAGGCCGATTCCATCGTGGTGAACCCGCACAAGTGGCTCTTCACGCCGGTGGATTGCTCTGTGCTTTTCACCCGCAGGCGGGAGGTCCTTCGTGAATCCCTCTCCCTGGTTCCAGAGTACCTTCGGACCCGGGAAGAGGACGAAACCACCCAGCTCATGGATTACGGACTCCCGCTCGGACGGAGATTCCGTGCCCTCAAGTTGTGGTTCGTCCTCCGCCACTTCGGAGTCCGTGGGATCCGGGAGCGGATCGCCCACCACATCGAGCTGGGTCAGCGCTTCGCCGGCCTCGTCGACGCTGCGCCCGATTGGATCCGGGTAGCCGCCGTCCCCTTCTCCACCGTGGTGTTTCGATGGGCGCCCCATGACTCGGACCGGGACGGGCCCGGACTTGACGACGACAACCGTCGGATCATGGATGCAGTCAATGCCCGGGGCCAGGTGTTTCTCTCCCATACGCGGCTGGGAGAGCGGACCTGCCTTCGCATGTCGGTGGGAAATCTGGAGACCCGTTGGAGCCACCTCGAGACCTGCTGGACCCAGCTCGTCGAAGAAGCGGGACGGCTCCCACGGGAGCGGGCCGGAATCCCAGGTGCTGCCGCCGTTTCCCCCGAAGCCTCCTGAGGTCGCTGGGACCGCCTGAGGTCTCGGGGGGATCCGGTCGGTCCTGCTTCTTCAGACCTCCCGGACCTCCCGGGCCAGGTCCGCCATGGCCACCTTCGCGTCGGCGAAGAGCATCATCGTCCGGTTCTTGTAGAAGAGCGGGTTGTCGATGCCGGCGAATCCGGTGCTCAAACTCCGCTTGATCACCACCACTGTGGTGGCCCGATCGACCTCCACGATGGGCATTCCCGCAATGGCGCTGGCGGGATTCCGTGCCTCCGGATTGACCACATCGTTGGCTCCCACGACGATGGCCACATCGGTTCGGGGCATCTGGTCGTTGGCGTCGTCCAGGTCGAGGAGGAGTTCGTAGGGGATGTCCGCCTCCGCCAGAAGCACGTTCATGTGGCCGGGCATACGACCCGCCACGGGGTGGATGGCGAAGTAGACCTCCACGCCCCGCTCCTCCAGGTTCGAAACCAGCTTCTTCACCTCGTGCTGAGCCTGGGCCACGGCCAGACCGTATCCCGGGATGATGGCGACTCGGGAGGCGTGTCCCAGGAGCGGAGCCGCCTCCTCCGCCGTCGTGCTCCGGGCGGTCCTGGCGGGGCCATCCTGACCCACCGTCGTATCCACGCCACCGAAGGCACCGAACGCCACATTCGCCAACGAGCGATTCATGGCCCGGCACATGAGCTGGGTCAGGATGAGTCCGGCGGCGCCCACCAAGGCTCCGGCCAGGATCAGGAGGGCGTTGCCCAGGACGAATCCCGCCGCGGAGGCGGCCAGACCCGAATAGGAATTCAGGAGCGAGACCACCACAGGCATGTCGGCCCCGCCGATGGGGACCACCAGGAGGATCCCCAGGAGAAGGGCCGCACCGGCCATGGCCAGGACCAGGAGGGGATCAACGGGTCCGGCGGCCAGGAGGATCACTCCCGCCACCAGGGCCGCAAAGAGGAGGAAGCTCACCACCCGCTGAAGGGGAAAGAGAACTGGACGCTGGGTGATGACACCCTGGAGCTTTCCCCACGCGATGACGGACCCGGAAAAGGTGACGGTCCCCACCAGGATTCCCACGCCGGCGGCGATCCCGCCCGCGATCCCCGGTTCCATTCCCGTCTGACGGATGAGCTCGGCGGAGGCGACCAGGGCCGAGGCCCCTCCCCCGAAACCGTTGAAAACGGCCACGAGCTGCGGCATGGCCGTCATCTGGACCCGCCGGGCGAGTATGGTCCCCACAATGGCGCCGCCGACGATCCCGCCTGCGATCCCGGCGTAGCTGACCACCTGTCGATCCAGGAGGGTGGCGACGACAGCGATGAGCATGGCGGCCGCAGCCATGGAGTTACCGGCCGGGGCCGTGGCCGGGGATCCGAGTCTCTTCAGTCCGAGGATGAAGAGGAACGCGGAAAGGATGTAGGCCAGTTCTAGGAGCATCGGAGGCACGCCCGACTCCAGGGGTTGAAGAAGAGGGAAGGGGTCAGTCCTTGCGGCGGAACATACGGAGCATGCGATCCGTGACCAGGAATCCACCCACCACATTGATGGTGGCAAAGACCACGGCGGCGATGCCCAGAGCCGTGACCCATCCCCCGGATCCCTCACCGACCACCAGAATGGCCCCGATCAGCGTGATTCCGGAGATGGCGTTGGCTCCGGACATGAGGGGTGTATGAAGGGTCGGGGGAATCTTCCGGATCAACTCGAAGCCCACGAACATGGCAAGTACGAACACATAGATGCCCATCAACCAGATACCCATTCTCAGCCTCCCGCCTGGGCTTTGCGAAGCTGGCCATTCCGAACCACCAGCGCCGCGTCCACGATGTCATCCTCCTCGGAGATCACCAACTCACCTTCCCTGACCATCTCCTTCACCAGGGCTGCGATGTTTCGACCCAGCATCCGACTTGCGTCCTGAGGTAGACGGGCGGCCGGCTGAAGCGGTGCCACGACGGTGGCCGGACCGTGGCGGATCGTCTCTCCCGGACGGGACACTTCGCAGTTGCCTCCGGTGTCCGCCGCCAGATCCACGATGACGGAGCCCGGCGCCATCCGTTCCACCATCTCGGCGGTGATGAGTCGGGGAGCGGGCCGACCGGGAATCTGGGCCGTGGTGATGACGGCGTCGGCAGCAGGAACCTCCTCCATCAGAAGCTGGTGCTGGCGATCCTCTTCCGACCCGGACAGCTCCCGGGCGTATCCTCCCTCCACCTCGGCCTCTTCCGGCAGGGCCGCCTGAACAAAGGTGGCCCCGAGGCTTTGAACCTGCTCAGCGGCCGCCGCTCGGATGTCGTAGGCTCGGACCCGGGCACCCAGGCGGCGTGCCGTGGCAATGGCCTGGAGTCCGGCCACACCTGCTCCGAGCACAAGGACCCGGGCCGGTCGGATGGTCCCCGCCGCCGTGGGGAGCATGGGGAGGAAGCGGGGCAGGTGGCTGGCGGCCATGAGGGCGCCTACGTAGCCGACGGCCGTGGCCTGGGATGAGAGGGCGTCCATGCGCTGGGCACGGGTCGTTCGGGGAACCCGTTCCAGAGCCAGGGCGTCGACTCCCTGCGCGGCCAACGCCGCCGCCGGATCGGGGTCGGCCGGCGAGAGGAACGAGATGAGAAGGGTCCCCTGAGACAGTCTGGGGATCTCTTCCGGGAGGGGAGGGCGCACCTTCACGGCCACCCGGGCCCCGAGCAGCGCAGCCTCCACATCCGGGGCAACAGCCGCTCCGGCCTCTGCATAGTCCGCGTCGGACCAACCGGCGGCCGACCCGGCTCCGGCTTCCACCCGCACGCTGAACCCCAGATCGGTGAACAGGCGGATGTGATCCGGAGCGAGGGCAACCCTCGACTCGCCCTCCCGCATCTCTTTGAGTATGACCAGATCCATCATTCTCCCTTCGGAAGTCCGAGCGTTCTTGGAACGGTGGCGCACCGGCAGGGACGTGGGCTGGCAACAGGGTCCACGTACCGCCGGCACCGGCATGCCGCTGACACCCTGCTGTGAACGAAAAGTGTCACAGCTTCAGCCAGGTGGGGGATCATTCCCTCCCCACCCGTGTAAGGGGGCGACTTCACGACTCCCCGGAGGAGATTCCTCTCCTTCCGGTTTTTTCGTGTGCCCGTCTTCCCCGCAACCCCGATCCCGGGACGGTGTGCTGCGGGGCGTGGCCCGGCGACGTCGGTGAACGGGAGGGGCAGGGACCGGACGACGAGGCGATTTAACGCCCAAGCCGTGAAACATCTCTTCCTCACCAGAACAATGGAAGACCTTCGAGCACAGATGGACGCCGGAGACCTCCGGTCCGATTGAATCGAACGGGTGAACACCTTCGTAGGGACAGTGAGGTTTCCACTGGAGCCGCCTTCCCCTACCGGGAGCACGGGCTCTCTTCGAGCGAACGCACGCAGGGAAAATGGAGCATTCGGACGTGTTGACTGAAACGAGACGACATCGACGCCCCCCCCCCGGTCACGGGGCTTCTTTCATGATGGTCACCGCCGCCGCGCTGGTCCTGGGCGGAGCGATTCCCTTCGGCCTGCAGGCTCAGGAGGGTGCCGGCGACAGTGCGGTTCGCGAGGAGCTTTCGCTGGTGGAGGCGGTTCGCCTGGCCCATGAGTACAACCCCGATTTCCGGATCCAGGAGAACCAGGGCGAAACGGCGGAATGGCGCCGTCGGGAGGCATGGGGGAGCTTCCTTCCTTCGGCCAACGCCTCCTCATCCCTGGGCTACACGGCCTCTGGTGAGCGGCGCTTCCAGTCGGTCCAGCTGGGGACCCAGCCGGCCATCTATTCGTCCAGCTACAACATGGGTCTTTCCCTGACCCTCACCGGACAGTCGTTCCTCCAGCCCTCTGTGGTGCGGGATCAGAACGCCGCAGTCCAGGCCCAGATCGAGGGCGCCTCCGCGGGCCTGGTCGACCAGGTCACCCAGGCCTACCTGGCGGCACTCGAGGCCGACGAGCAGTTGCGTCAGGCCGTCGCCGAACTGGAGCGTACCCGGTCCTACGTCCGGCAAGCCGAGGCTCAGGTGGAGGTCGGTGCCGGGACGCCCCTGGACATTCGACGGGCCGAACTCCAGCAAGGTCAGGCCGAGGTCCAGCTCCTGCAGGCCGAGAACGCGGCGGCCACGACCCGATTCTCCCTCGGGCGCATCGTGGGCGTGGAAGTGGCGGAGGAGGTCTCCCTCACCACCACCTTCGAGCTCTTTGAACCTGAGCTCTCCGTGGAGGATCTCATGACGGAGGCCATGGGTGGGAATCCTGTTCTGCGGGCGTCCCGGAGCCAGCAACAGGCGTCCCGAACGCAGGCCCGTGCGGCCCGTACCCAGTACCTCCCATCGGTGTCCCTCTCCGCATCCTGGACCGGTTCGGTCTTCGAACCTTCCACGCTTGGGCCTCTCTTCGCCAGTCGCATGCAGCAACTGTCCGGCCAGTTCCAGTCCTGTGTCGAACAGAATCGCATCCGGGCACTCCTGGGAGACCCGCCCCGGGATTGCAGCGCGTTCGATGTGTCCGACCCGGTCATTGAAGCCGAGGCCCGCCAGCAGGTCCGCGACGAGAACCTCGGCTTCCCGTTCGACTATCGAGCGCAGCCCGTGTCGTTCTCCATGAACGTCTCCATCCCCGTCTTCACCGGATTCTCCCGGCAGCTCCAGATAGAGGAGGCCCGGGTGTCGGAGCGGAACGCCCGGGAGCAGGTCCGCTCCGAGGAGCTCCGTCTCCGGGCCGAGGTCGAGACCGCTGTCCGGACCGTGAACACGGCGTTCCGGACCGTGGCCCTCCAGACCCGGAACCGGGAGACTGCCGCAGAGGAGCTGCGGCTGGCCCAGGAGCGGTTCCGGCTCGGCCTCGCCTCCTCCATCGAGGTGGTGGATGCCCAGGCCAACCTTTCCCAGGCGGAGCGCGATGAGATTTCCGCCGTGTACAGTTTCCACAGTTCCTTCGCGGGCCTGGAGGCGCTGGTAGGGCAGCCGCTGCGCTGAATCCCTCTCCGGTGCAGGTCCGAGCCACCTCGATCCCCCGAGTGCTCCGCGGAGACGCGGAGTCTGAAAAGTGATTTCAATGATGTCGCGACACCCTGTACTGACCCCTTCCCGTCCCTCTCGGGCCCGAGGATTGACCGGCGCGAGTTTGTTTCTCCTGGTTGGGATCCTCCTTTCGGGCTGTGGCTCGGGGGACGAGGACGGAGCCCAGGTGGCCCGGGCGGCCGATGGGCCGCCTAGGGGGATGGGCGGTGGTCCACCCGGAGGCGATCGGGAGATCCCGGTGGCGGCGCGGATCGCCTTCACCGAGGATCTGCAGGTCACCTTGCGCGGGTCCACGAACCTCCGGGCCCGGGAGACCGTGGATGTGATCCCGAAGCAGTCGGGGTTGGTGGGGCGCATCCTGGTTGAGGAGGGGGACCGGGTGCAACAGGGTCAGTTGTTGGCCCAACTCGACGACGAGGAGTGGCGTCTGCAGGTTGAGCAGTCCCGAGCCCGTGCCCGTTCCTCGGCGGAGCAGGTGGATCGGGCACGGGCCCTGGCCTCCCTGGATCTGATCTCGGAACAGGAGGTGGGGAATCTGGTGGCCGATTCCGCCGTGGCGGCCTCCGATCTGGAGCTTGCCGAGCTCCGGGTCCGGAACGCCCAGATCCTGTCTCCGATTTCCGGCGTGATCACGCACCGGTACATCGAGCGTGGGGCCCAGGTGGGCACCGCCGAGGCCGCCTTCACGGTGGCCGATGTGGATCGCCTGGAGGCTCGGGTGGCCGTACCGGAGCGGCAGGCGCCCCGCATCCAGGTGGGGCAGAGTGCCCGGATCCTCTTTCAGGAGGGTGCTGCGCCGGTGGCCACGGGTACGGTCCAGCGGATCCGCCCGGTGGTGGACGCGGAGAGCGGCACGGTCCAGGTGACGGGGGAGGTCCTGGCCCGAGAGGATGATCGTCTCCGACCGGGTCAGTTCGTCAATGTGGACATCGTCACCGAGACGCTTCCGGACCGCATCACCCTTCCCCGCACGGCGGTCCTGGTGGACGGTGCGCTGCCGCGGGTCTACGTGGTCCGGGATGGGCGCGCCGAGGAACGGCAGGTGACCCTGGGCTACGCTCGCGGAGATCAGGTGGAGATTGCCACCGGTCTCTCGGCCGGCGACACGGTGGTGGTGGTGGGTCAGGACAACCTGCGTCCCAACGCGCCGGTCCGGCTCATGGAGCTCGACGGCCGCCCGGTGGAGGGCCGAGGCCAGTGAAGGTCGTCGACTTCTCCGTAGCCCGCCCGGTGGCGGTCTCCATGGCGTTCATCGCCGTGGTGGTCTTCGGGATCGTCTCCTATTCCAGGCTGCAGGTCGACCTCCTGCCCGACGTCTCCTTCCCCACCGTCACCATTGAGACGGAGTACGCAGGTGTCGGTCCCCGGGAGGTGGAGAACCTTCTCTCCCGACCCATTGAAGAGGCCATCTCCGTAGTGCAGGGGGTGGATCAGGTCACGTCCCGGTCCAGGCCCGGGAGGTCGGAGATCACGGTGCAGTTCGGGTGGGGCACCGACATGGACTTCGCCGCCATGGATCTTCGGGAGCGGCTGGACCTCATCAATCTCCCGCCGGACGCCGGTCGATCCACCATCGCTCGCTACGATCCGGCGTCGGAACCCGTGGTACGGTTCGCCCTCATCTCGGATCGCGCCCTGGATCCCCGCCTTGCCGAGGACCGGGAAGAGCTCATCGCCCTCCGCTGGCTGGCGGAAGAGCTGGTTCGGCGGTCGTTGGAAGGCATCGAGGGCGTGGCCGCGGTTCGAGTGACCGGCGGGCTGGAGGAGGAGATCCTCGTGGAGGTGAACGAGACCCGCCTCGCACAGTTGGGGATCCCGTTCTCCCAGGTGTCCCAGCGTCTCGCCGCCGAGAACATCAACCTCGCCGGAGGTATCCTGGAGGAAGGGGACGCCGAGTACGTGGTTCGGACGGTGAACGAATTCGTCGCCGTCAACGAAATGCTGGACGTGGTGGTGGGAACCGCCGGTGGACAGTCCATCCTCCTGCGCGACGTGGCGGAGGTGCGCCGAGGCGCCGCAGAGCGCGAGACGGTCTCTCTGGTGAATGGGAATGAGGCGGTGGAGGTGGCGGTGCTGCGGGAGTCCACCGCCAACATCGTGGGCCTCTCCCGGGTGGTTCGCGAGCGGATCGAGTCGCTCCAGCGGGAACTCCCGGCGGGCGTGACCACCAGTCTCGTCTCGGACCAGGCCGTATTCATCGAGCGTGCCGTTTCCGACGTCCGGTTGGCGGGGATCCTGGGAGCCATCTTCGCTATGGTGGTCCTCCTCCTCTTCCTTCGTCACCTCCCCACCACCCTCATCGTCGTGACGGCGATCCCCATCTCCGTCATTGCCACGTTCGTTCTCATGTTCTCCCAGAACATCACCCTGAACATCATGTCGCTGGGGGGACTGGCGCTGGGGATCGGGATGCTGGTGGACAGCGCCATCGTGGTGCTGGAATCCATCGCCCGGGAGCGGGAGAAGGGCGCTTCGGTGGTGGAGGCCTCACGGCAGGGCGCGGCCCGGGTAGGAGGGGCCGTCGTGGCCGCGACCCTCACCACCGTGGCCGTGTTCATTCCCATCATCTTCGTGGAGGGGGTGGCCGGTCAGCTCTTCGGGGATCAGGCCTGGACCGTCTCGTTCAGCCTCCTCTCGGCGCTGGTGGTATCCCTCACCCTCATTCCCATGCTGGCCTCCCGAGGGCAGGGAGCCCAGGCCCAGACCGGGCGGACGGAGGCTCCCTCCCAGGGACGGGTGGCCGGGGCGCTGGTGGCCGGCACGGGTGGAGTGCTGAAGGGCGTCCGAATGACCGGAGGAGGGCTCGGTGCGCTCTTCCGGCCCATTGCCAACGGATTCGACGCCCTCTACCGGAGTGTGGCCGATCGATATCCCCGAATTCTCCGCCAGGCCCTGCGTCGTCCCCTGCTGGTTCTGGTGGGAGGGGCGGTGGCCCTGGGTGCAGGGGTCGCCATCCTCCCCCAGATCGGGGTCTCCCTGGTGCCCGAACTCTCTCAGGGTGAACTGGGGGTGGAGCTGGAGGCCGCCCCGGGCACGTCGTTGACCCGCATGGAGACCCTTGCCCGACGGGCGGAAGAGGTGGCCCTCGGGCATCCCCTGGTTCGGGAGGTCTTCACGAATGTGGGGGTTCGGGGTGGAGCCGGGACGCTGGGGCGGACCGGTGAGCGGGAGCGCCACGCCGCGACCCTTCTGGTCCGGCTTGCCGAGGTGGGAGTGGCTGAGGATCGGGTCGCCGGGGAACTCCTGGAGGGCCTGTCAGGGCTGCCTGGCGTCCAGGTCCGCGTGGACCGGCCTCAGCTCTTCACCACCAATGCCCCGCTGGAGGTGGAGATCCGGGGGTTCGAGCTGGCGCTGCTCAACGATGTGGCGGGAGATGTGCGTCGCTTGCTGGCCGGCCTTCCCGGGGTGACCGGAGTGGAAGAGGAGCGTCGCCAGGGCACCCCTGAGATCGCCATTCGCTTTGACCGGGAGCGGCTCGCCCGTCAGGGACTCACCGTGGGGGACGCGGCGGAGGCCCTCCAGGCCAAGATCCGGGGATCCTCCGCCACCGAGTTCACCGAGCGTGATCGGGACCTCAACGTCCTGGTCCGGGCACGGGAGGAGCAGCGCACCACACTCCAGGATCTTGAGAACCTCCGTCTCGAGATTCCCGGAGGCGGAAGCATCGCCCTTTCGGCCGTGGCCGACCTGGCCTTTGAAGACGGCCCCGCAGAGATCGTGCGTCGGGGTGGGTCCCGGGTCGTTCTGGTGGAAGCGCGACCGGCGGGGACCGATCTGGCCGGGACCATCGACCGCATCGACGAGGCCCTGCGTGGAATCGCCGTACCCATGGGTGTAAGCGTCCAGGTGGCCGGTCAGTCCCGGGACCTCCAGCAGTCGGTGCGCTCCATGCAGATGGCGCTGCTCCTGGCCATCTTCCTGGTCTATCTGGTCATGGCCAGTCAGTTCGAGTCCTTTCGGCAGCCAGGCATCATCCTGGCGTCGGTACCGCTGGCGCTCCCCGGAGCCGTGGCGGCTCTCTGGCTCACGGGGAATTCCCTGTCCGTGGTGGCCTTGATCGGCATGGTCATGCTGGTGGGGATCGTGGTGAACAACGCCATCGTCCTGGTGGACTACGTGAAC
>PWZC01000262.1 GCA_003567615.1 Gemmatimonadota bacterium
ATCGACCGTACTCTAACGCGAAAGGAGTCAGACATGAACACGAGATATCAGGGCTGCGCTAACTGTGGTGGGCCCGCTCCAGGGGGTGGGGGTATTTGCGGATACTGCCGGCGGTCTCGGGAGGATAGGTTTAAGCTTGATATTCCTTGCACCCAATGCCGTGGAACCGGGTGGTCATCCGGGTTCTCGCCGACGAGGTGTTTCTCCTGCGGTGGCACCGGGACTAATCAACTTAGGATCTGAACCGTCTCGGGACTTTCTCACAGACGTCTGGAGGGTGGCGTGGATTCTTCGAAAACATCGTACTTCTCGACGATCCCGGCTGCCGCCCCGCGTTGGAGAAGTCCGCTTCGGGGCTGAACAAGAGTGAGGCAACCACCGTGCTCCCACCATGGCTTGAGCCGCTTTCTGAGGTTCCCAAAACCGCTCGCGAGTGGTCTCTAGATCTCGTCCAACACGTGCTGAGCCCCTGGCGGGAGCCTCCGCTCGGTTCCTGACTGGCTCCCACGGAAGCCCTCTTCTTCGGCTGGATAGGATGTGACAGAGAGGCAAGTGAATGGCTCGGGCGTCAGACCGGCCCAGACGAGGTCGGGTGAGTACTTGGCGCTGATCATGGGCCGGGCCCACAAAGGAGACAAGAACTCCCAGCTCACCATGGAAATGTACTTCGAGCCGGTGGCCGGTCGGTTCTCCGCTAAGAATCGGGATAGCTTGCGAGGAGCTCTATTCACTCGTGTGCCCTGCGATCATGCAGCCCTGTGTCATTTCCCGCGGGCATGACCCAGGGAAGCGGGGGTTTTTCGGCTCCTCGCTGTTTCAAATGGGTTGAAAGATCGGGAGCTTGCCATGCATGAGGTAGATCATGGCGATGAGGTTGCGAGTGGAGCGGTATCCGCGAGCGCGGGCCTTGGCGGCTTGGACGAGGGAGGAAAGACCCTCGAGGAGGCCGTTGGAGATGCGGGTCTGGAACCAACGGAGGATGCCCTGCCTGTGCTGCTCGAGAGTCTGGGCGAAACGGGCCATTGGGCCGAGGTCACTCCCCCGGGCCCAACGGCACCACGCGTCGAGGAACCGACCTGCCTCGGAGGCCGGGAGTTCCCAGAAGTCTTGGAATGCCAGCTTCATCTGATAGGCCTTCACCGTTCGGAGGTGGCTTTGGCCCAGGAGGAGCTGGGCGAGGTGACGCTGCTGGCTCTGGCTGAGGTTGCTTGAGTTCTTGAGCCACAGGTAGCGCGTCCGTGTGAGTTCCGGGGCCTCCTTGCGCTCGGCTCTTCGCACTTGGTCCACCGCCTCGTTCAGGAGCTTGACCACATGGAAGCGGTCGAAGGTGATCCGGGCGTGGGGCAGATGCTCCCGCTGTCCCTTTCGATAGGCGTGGGACATGTCCATGCAGACCTCCCAGATCCGGTCCGCGTGCCCCCCGTGGGCCTCCAGATCTTCTCGGAAAGCACGGAAGGTGTCGGCTTCCCGCCCTTCGGTGGCGAAGAGCACGCGGGTCCCATCCAGGTCCACGAACAGGGTGAGATAGTGATAGCCTCGCTTGAGACTGGTCTCGTCGACTCCGATCCGGTGGACGGCAGCGTAGTCGACCTCCTCTCGGGCGACCTCCACGTAATGGTGAACAACGCGCCAGAGTCGGGTGTCCTGCTCCCCCACCAGCCGGGCCACGGCGGCCACGGGCATGCTCTTCACCAGGGCGAGCACCATCGCCTCAAACAGGAGCGTGAACCCGCTCCCGGTCCGGGCCCACGGGACCTCCACCAGCTTCACCCCACAAGCCTCACAGGCAACGCGTGGGACCCGGGCGTGCAGATAGGCTTCATGCTGGAAGAAGTTGAGATGTCGCCACGTCTTCTCGGACGTGTCATGGGCCGGGCATCCCCCCTTCCCACACGCGGGGCAGCGGAACCGGCCTCCCTTCCGGAAATCCAAGTAGAGGTCGAGGCGCTTCGCTTCGGCATCGAACTCCGTCCGATCCACGAACCACGGCGTCTCGAGTCCCAGCGCCATCTGGAACAGATCCACGTCCCGCATCCCACCTCCACCCCGTCCTCCCCCGATGGCCCTCCGGCGGGCCGGGGAGTCGAGCGGCGCCGAGGTCAGGCGGCACTCTCGCCACCCCGTCCAAAGCTACCCGACCACACCGCCCCCAGGCGATCCCCGACACCACCTTCACCCATCCAGAACAGCGAGGAGCCGGTTTTTCCCACGAGCTTGACCCAGGGTGAAGGCGAGTTTCTCACGAGCTTGACCCACCCCTGCCGGGGCCACCGACGCCATCTTCCCGCATGACTCCAACCAGGAGGTGCGCGGATGGCCTATCGAGAGGTGGCCATGTGGGAAATTCTTGCGGTGCTGGAGCGTGTGCATCGAGGGGAAAGCCAGACGGCGATCGCCCGGGTCACGGGACATAGCCGGAAGACGGTCCGGCGGTATCTTGCCACGGCGCGGGAGGTGGGCTGGGAGCCGGGGCGGGATCCCCCGACGGAGGCGGTGGCGGCGGAGGTATATCGGCGGCACCGGCCGGTGAAGGAGCGGGGGCTAGGCGAGGTGGAGGCGGAGCTTCTTCCGCACTTGGAGCAGCTCCGGACATGGCTGACGCCGGGGCCCGGAGAGAAGCGGGGCCTGAAGCTGACGAAGGTGCAGCGGCTCCTGGAGCGGCAGGGGATCCGGATCCCGTACAGCTCGCTGCATCGATTTGTAGTCAAGCACTGTGACTTCGGTCGCAAGGCACGGGTCACGGCGCGAATGGCCCCATGTGCGCCCGGCGAGCTGGCCGAGGTGGACTTTGGTCGGCTGGGCCTCGTACCCGACCCGGGGACGGGCCGGAACCGGGTAGCCTGGGCGCTGGTGGTGGTCCTGGTCCACAGCCGGCACCAGTACGTCCATGTCACGTACTCGCAGCGGCTCCGGGACGTGATCGACGGGCTCGAGGATGCCTGGCACTTCTTCGGAGGGATCCCCCGCCGGGTGATCCTGGACAACCTGAAGCCGGTGGTCACGAAGGCGGGTCGTTACGACCCGGTCTTCCAGCGGACTTGCGAGGAGTACGCCCGTTTCTGGGGCTTCGTCCTGGATGCCACGCGGTCCTTCGACCCCCAGGGAAAGCCGCACGTGGAGCGGGGAGTGGCCTACGTGCGAGAGAACTTCTTCCGGGGGGAGAGCTGGCTGGGACTGGACCAGGTGCAGCGGGAAGCCCGCCGCTGGTGCCTGGATCCAGCGGGAACCCGAGTCCACGGGACCACTCGGGAGCGGCCCCTGGCCGTCTTCGAGAACGTGGAGCGCGGTGAGCTCCTGCCCCGTCAGGAGGAGCGCTTCGATCCGCCGGAGTGGGGCCAGTACAAGGTCCCCCCGGACCATCACATCAGCTTCCAGCGGGCGCTGTACTCCGTGCCCCACGCTCTCCTGGGCCGGACGGTCTGGGTCCGGGCCGACCGGAAGCTCGTACGGATTTAAGTGGACGGGATCTTGGTGAAGACCCACGCCCGGCAACTGCCCGGGGGACGGGCCACCGACCACGCCGACTACCCGGCCGAGCTCACTGCTCACACCCTCCGCGATCCAGAGCGGATGATCCGGCAGGCCCTCTCCCACGGGCCCCACCTCGGACGCTTCATGGAGGCGCTGCTCTCCGGGACCATCCCCTGGGCCAAGCTCCGTCAGGGCCAGAAGCTCCTCCGTCTCGGCACCAAGTACGGCTGGATCCGCGTGGACCAGGCCTGCCGCCGAGCCCTGGCCTTCGAGATCGTCAATGTGGGCCGCGTTGAGGCCATCCTGCTCCAAGAGCTCGATCAGCTCCCCCTCCCGCTGGATCCCGGGACCGAAACGCCCGTGGTCCCGATCCGGCTCCGCTTCCAGCGTCCCGCCGGGAGCTTCATCCACACTCCGACCCAGGAACTCTGCCATGATGGAAGTGAAACCCTCTCCTAGAGCCGTCCTCAAGCGCCTCAAGCTGTCCGGCATGGTCCCCACCCTGCCGGATCGGGCCGCCTACGCCCAGAAGACCTCCCTCGGCTCCCTCGACTTCCTAGAACTCGCCCTTCAGGA
>PWZC01000324.1 GCA_003567615.1 Gemmatimonadota bacterium
AGATGGGAAGCCCCACCTCCTCTTCATCCTCAGCCGTCACCTCCACCGGCCCAACATCCACGACCGTCTCTTCGGTCATGTAGGAGACGCCCTCCAGAAAGAAGGCGCTTACGCCTGCTGCAATCAGGACAACGCCGAGGATGATCCAGACCGACCGATTCATGGGGCTCCTTTCTGGGAGGACGGGAGGATGACGATAGGGCGAGGGGGGCTTGGGGATGGGATGATGGGGGTGGGTCGCGAGAGGCCAGGGGATGGAAAAACCGGTCCAGCGGGTGGCGACCAGGGCGACGAGCACGGTCCGGCAGCGCTTCAGGACGTTCCCGGCAGCGCTTCAGGACGTTCCCGGCAGCGCTTCAGGAACCAGCAAGAGATTGTCGCGTAATCCTTTTACGTGCTCCGACACCAGACGGTTCCGTCCGCCCGGCTGTCCGGGGGCGGGCTTTCCACGGTCCTGGACCGGAGGCGACCGGCCGGCTGCCGCGCCGTACGGAGCTGGCTCCCCGCCGAGGGGGGCGCCATCCTCGCCTCCCTCCTCGCTCCCTGACAGGCCAGACCGGACCTCCCCTCAACCCCCTCCCCGCCGTGCCAACCGACTCCGTCCTCTACGCCATCCTCCTCATCGCCGGGCTGATCCTCCTGGGGAAGTGGATCCGGCGGAGTTCCAGCATCCTCAAGCGCCTCTATCTCCCCAGTGCCATCATCGCCGGGACCCTGGCCCTCCTGGCGGGTCCGCAGGGACTCGGTCGGCTCATCCCCGACGAGCGCCTTCCCAACGGTCTCTGGAACGAGGCGGTCCTGGACGTGTGGGCCGCCATGCCAGGGCTCCTCATCAGCGTGGTCTTCGCCACCCTCTTCCTGGGCAAGTCGGTCTCGCCACCCCGGGAGATCTGGGAGAAGGCAGGGCCCATGGTGGTGCACGGACAGACCCTGGCCTGGGGGCAATACGTGGTGGGCCTCAGCCTGGTCATCTTCCTCCTTCGGCCCTGGACCGGGATCGACCCCATGGCCGGCGCCCTCATCGAGATCGGCTTCGAGGGAGGGCACGGCACCGCCGCCGGACTCGGCGACACCTTCCGGGAGTTGGGGTTTGAGAGCGGGGTGGACCTGGCGCTGGGGCTTGCCACCGTAGGGGTGGTAGCCGGTGTGCTCCTGGGCACCCTCCTCATCAATTGGGCGGTCTGGCGCGGGCACCTGGCTCCCCCCGACGAGCCCACCGATGAGGAAGCCGAGGCCATGAGCAGCCCCGAGCGGCTCGAAGAGGAAGGGGAGGGCCTGCAGATGAGCGACCAGGCCCTTGAGCCCCTCTCTGTCCACCTGGGGTTCGTGGCGGTGGCCATCGGGGTGGGGTGGCTTCTTCTGGAGGGGTTGGTGCTGGCGGAGCGATACCTGCTGGTGCCGTTGGGTTGGCCCGAACTCATGGAGCATATCCCCCTCTTTCCCCTGGCCATGATCGGCGGGGTCATGGTTCAGGTGGCTGGAATGAAGTGGGGCTTCGCAGGTCTCATGGACCGGGGGTTGATGAACCGGATCGGCGGCGTGTCGCTGGATCTCCTCATCGTGGCAGCGCTTGGGACCCTCTCGCTGGGAGCGCTGGGTGAGAACCTGCCCGTCCTGCTGGTCCTCATGGTCGGAGGAATCGCCTGGAACCTCCTGGGCTTCGTGGTGCTGGCCCGGCTTCTCTTTCCCCGGAACTGGGTGGCCAACGGCCTCGCCAACTTCGGGCAGGGGATGGGGATGACGGTGGTGGGCCTCCTCCTGGTCCGCATGGTGGACCCCCGGAACCGGACCGGAGCCATGGAAGCCTTCGGCTACAAACAGCTCCTTTTCGAACCCGTGGTGGGAGGAGGGCTGTTCACCGCCGCCTCCCTCCCCCTCATCTACCAGTTCGGGCCCGTCCCCGTCCTGGTGGGAACAGCCGCCCTCATGACCGGCTGGTTTGTCTTCGGCCTGTGGCGGTTCGGTCCCCAGACCCATTGAGGGGATCCGACAACCCCCGGGACCGGATCGCCGAACCCACCCTCCGGATTTACTATGGAATGATGGTTCCCAACGAATCGGTCCTCGCCTTGGTACGCTTCTCATCCGCCGCCTGCCGGTGAGCCGGCCCCAACCACCGTTCAGGAGACACACGCATGACGACCCGGACCCGCACCGGCAGCGGTCACCATGGATGGCGCCGCGCTCTCCCTTCCCTCATCGCATTCCTGGCGCCGGCGGTGCCCGCTGCCTTCACCCTGGCGGTGCCGGCTGCCGTCACCCTGGCCGGGGCGATGGCCTTCGCTCAATCGGCGGAGGCTCAAAGCATCACGGCGGCGCAGGTAGAGGCGGTGGATGCCGCCTTCCAGGCGTGGAACGACCCGGCAGGCCCGGGAGCCGCGGTGGCGGTGACCTGGAACGGGAGGATCGTCTACAGCCAGGGGTATGGGTCGGCGCAGCTCGAATACCGGATCCCGGTGACCCCTACCACGCCCTTCCATGTGGCCTCGGTGTCAAAGCAGTTCACCACCTTTGCCGTTGCGCTCCTGGCCCGGGACGGGCTGCTTTCGTGGGATGACGAGGTCCACCGGCACCTCCCCGCTCTACCGGAGTTCGGGCGGCCCGTGACGCTCCGGCAGTTGGCCCAGCACACCTCCGGAATCCGTGACCAGTGGGAGCTCCTGATTCAGGCCGGGTGGCGGATCGACGACGTCATCACCCGGGATCAGATCCTGGCCCTCATGGCTCGGCAGCGTGAGCTGAATTTCGAACCCGGCTCCGAATACCTCTACTCCAACATGGGGTACTCCCTCCTGGCCGAGGTGGTGGAGCAGGTCGCCGGGGAGCCGTTCGGGACGTTCCTGAGGGAGCGGGTCTTCCTTCCGCTGGGTATGCACCGGACCCACGTCCACAACGACCATACGCGCATCGTGCCGGGCCGCGCGTATTCGTATGCGCCGACACCGGAACAGGGGTGGCGGAATGCGGTGCTGAGCTACGCCAACCAGGGTGCCACGAGCCTCTTCACCACCGCTGAGGACCTGGGGCGCTGGATGACCGAAATGGAATCGCCCATGGTGGGCGACGAGGTGCTCTGGGCCGAGATGACCGAGCCCGCCCGCCTGAATGGCGGCGACACGGCGCCCTATGGGCTCGGGCTCTCGGTGGGAAGCTATCGGGGGCTTCGAACCATCGGCCATGGCGGGGCCGACGCCGGGTTCCGGACGAACCTCCTCTTCTTCCCCGACGAAGGAATGGGGGTGGTGGTCTTCGGAAATGCCTCGTCCTTCAACGCCGGAGGGCTGGCGCGGGAGGTGGCTCGGGTGTTCCTGGAAGACCGGCTGGAGCCGGTGGAAGCCGAGGAGGCCACCGCGGCGACCACTGGCGCCGTCCCGGTGGGCCCGGTGGAGGTGCCCCGCTCCGCGCTCGACGAACTCGCTGGGCTCTACCGCCTTCCCACCGGCGCTCTCATCGCGGTGTCGGCGCGGGACGGGGGGCTCGTGGCAGAGGTTGACGAAGAGACGCGCTTCCCCCTGACCCCCATCTCCGAGACCACCTTCCGGGTGGAGTCGGCCGAGGGGACCAGCGAAGGGAGTGAGGGGCGGGCCACCTTCAGCCGGGATGGGGACGGCCGGGTGCAGGGAATGACGGTGGCGCTGTCCGACGCCACGCTCCAGGGGCGCCGGGTGGAGGTGGCCTCGCTGCCTGCGGAGGTCATGGCCCAGTACGAGGGGAGCTTCTACTCGCCGGAACTCGATGTGGTCTACCGGATCCGGGTGCGGGAAGACGAGCTGGTGGTGGAGCGCCCCCGGCAGCCGGAGGAGAGCCTCTTCGTGTTCGACCGGGACCGGTTTGGATCGTCCCAGTGGGGGATGAACACGGTGGAGTTCGCTCGGGACGCCGAGGGCCGGGTGGTGCAGATGCTCGTCTCCGGCGGACGGGTGCGGAATGTCCGCTTCCACCGGGTGGATCCGTGGGAGATGTGAGGTGGGTCGGGGAGAGATGTGAGGTGGATC
>PWZC01000368.1 GCA_003567615.1 Gemmatimonadota bacterium
ATCTACTGGGACCGGGAGATCCTCGATCTGGACTGGACGCTGGAGCAGGTGGGCATCGATGAACATGGCGGTCTGACCCCGGAAGAGCGCCAGGCCCGGATCCGGGACGTCATCGCCTCACGATCGGGCATCTACCGTCCCGCCTCCAACGCCGGCGACGACCTGTCCTCGGCGCCGGAGTCCGGAAGTGTGGCCCCGGGCGAATACTACCTCTACTCCAACTGGGACTTCAACGCCGCCGGCACCATCTTCGAAGAGGTGAGTGGCGTCGACATCTTCGACGCCCTGGCCATGGAGCTGGCCATCCCCTTGCGGTTTCAGGATTTCGATCGGGAGCGGCACGAGAAGGGTGGTGACATGGAGCGCTCCATGCACCCTTCCTACCATATGCACCTCTCCACCCGGGACATGGCTCGGGTCGGGCTTCTGGCCCTCCGGGAAGGTCGCTGGGGGGACCAGCGCCTCATTTCGGAGGAGTGGATGCAGGAGATGACCCGGCCCATCACGCCAGTGAGCGAGATGAATCCGGAGCACCGTCGGGACGGTCCCCACGGCTACGGGTACATGTGGTGGGTCTGGGATGGCCCCCACGACCAGGGACCCTACCGGGGTGCCTACACCGGGGTGGGGGCCGTGGGTCAGTACATCACCGTCCTGCCGGCCCTGGACTTGGTGGTGGCCCACAAGACGGTGCCGGGTGACGGACGGAGGGTGCAGCACCCCCAGTTCTGGGAACTCCTGGATCTGGTGGTGGAGGCCCACTGCGGCGACGCCTGCTGAGACGCCGCCGTCCCAGGGGATGCCCCAGCTACCAGCGTGCCGGGGCCCCCCGGGTGTCCACATGGAGGAAGGGGCCGCGGACGGCATTGGCCCGGTAGCTGGAGAGTCCTCCCAGCACTACGTGGGGCTCACCCAGCTCCTGCACCCGCTCCACGATCCGGAAGAGGAGGCGGGCATCCGCCTCCCCGCCCTGCCCGTCGCCGGTGAGGTCGTCCATGCGGCCGTTCCCGGTTTCGTCGATGAAGAAATCGGCCGCATCGCCCCAGAGGTGGCGGCTGTGGTCGGTGGTGTTCCCGATGGCCCGGTTGTACCAGGGGGTGCGGAAGCCCGACATGACGTAGAGGGTGCTGGCTTCGATGCCCGCTACCTGCACCTCCTCCAGGATGGCTTCCATCTTGAGGGTCAGCTTCTCCGAGAGGACCAGGTAGCGGGGATTCCCCTCCTGCTTCGGGAGGAACTGAGCCAGGGTGAAACCGGGAGCCACCCGGAGGTCCAGAAGCTCCGGCGCCGCCTCCACGAAGCCCGGGGGCGGAGGAAGATCCGGCGTTGTCCGGTAGGTTCCGATGCGGAACCCGTTCAGCTCCCCATTCTCCACCGCCTCGAAGGGGTGCAGGATCAGGACGTTGAGGGTGATGGCATCCAGATCCAGCGGCGACTCCACCCGGAGCGGGACGGCCTCCCCGGGAGTGTCCGGCGCCGTCCACTCCCAGCGCCCCGGCGTCACTGCCGGGGCCACCCCATCGGGGGTGCGCAGGAGGAACCCTTCCGGACTCCCTTCTCCCCACACCTGGTCCAGCTCCAGCTCCAGCGTTTCTCCCGGCCGGACCGTCACCGCCAGGATCCGGTACGGCACCACGGCGTCCCGGACCCGGAGTCGGAACGACGCGCGCACCTGCTCGCTGTACGGGTGGGGGCGAACCTCCGGGGCGGAGGCGGCACCGGGCAGGGGGAAGGGCGTCTCGCGAGCGAGCTCCAGGGGGAAGGCCTCGAAGGGATTTTCCGCTTCGGGGGCAGGAGTCGGGATCGCCATCTTCTCCCCGTTGTCGTCCGAAGGCGGCTCCGGGTCGCTGGTGGAGCCGAATACGGGGCCCAGGACCAGGGCGGCCAGGGGTATGGGGAGGGCGAAGAGAAAGAAGGGGCTGGGACGTCGAGGGGGATGCGACGGCATGCGGCAGGAGGTGGGTGCGGGGACGCCATCGGATCCCGGTCTGATCCCGGGAATGCTGGATTTCCGACGGTCAACTCCGGTTTCTACTCGGGAGTCCGCCAGTAGGATCCCCCGGGTCCCACGGCCAGCGCATCCCACACCGCCGGGTCCAGACCGTAGATGTCATCGCGGAACTGCACGAAGCTGTCCGCTCCGGTGAAGGCGGTGCGGTACTCCAGATGGATCAGATAGGGCCGTGCCAGCACCACGTGTCGCTCCCTTCCCGCGGCAATGACGGAGTCGATGCGCTCCCGGGTCCACTCCGGCTGATCCCGGAGGAGGTGCTCGGCCACCTCCAGAGCGCCCTGGATGCGAATGCACCCCGAGGAGAGGGCACGGTTCGCCTGGGCGAAGAGGTGACGGTCCGGGGTATCGTGGAGGTACACGTTGTGCCGGTTCGGGAACATGAACTTCACGTGTCCCATGGCGTTCCGGGGGCCTGGATCCTGGCGGAGACGGAAGCGGCGGTTGAACTCGGAACCGCTCAGGGCGCCCCACTCCACGGTGGCCGGATCCACCTGGGCCCCGGTGGCCTGGTCGAAAACCCGGATGCCCTCCCGAGCCAGGTGTCCCACATCGGCCCGGATCCTGGGGAGCTGGTCCCGGATGGCCAGGGTAGGAGGCACGTGCCAGAAGGGCGCCAGGACCAGGTAGGTCATGCGTCCGCTGAAGAGGGGGGTGGAACGGTCGGGCCTTCCCACAATGGCCCGGATGGCCATGGACTCCTGGCCCTGATCGTAGATGTGGACGGTGTGGGCCGCCACATTCACCCGGATCTCCCGCTCACCCCGCTCCCGGGGGAGCCACCGCCACCGCTCCAGGCTCACCTCCACCTGCCGGAGCCGCTCCGCCGCCCCCACATTCAGCGCCCTGAGGGTGGCGGGGCCCACCCGGGCGTCCACACCAAGGCCGTGCCTCTCCTGGAAGTGCCGGACTGCCAGCTCCAACTCATCGTCGTACAGCTCCGGGTCCACCTCCTCCGGAAGTCCTCCAATCCCGGTGAGCCCCGGTCCAATCCCGGTGAGTCCCGGTAGGTCCCCCCCGGCCCGGAGGCGTTCCCTGAGGAGGGCGACCCGGGGTCCCCGATCCCCTGGATCCAGGGTGGGGCCGTCGGGGACCCGGGGCCACCCGCCGTCCGCCACGATCCGGTCGAGGCGGGTGGCCTCCGCCAGGAGGGTATCGTAGCCCGGCCCAAGGGCCCGCAGGCCGTCCAGGAGAGCGCTCAGCTCCGGTGGACCCAGTCGGCCGGTGCCGGGAATGGCGCCGGAGAGGTGGGCTACCGGATCCACCCAGGTGCGGGGCGCCGTCCAGTGACGGTTCAGCTCCCGGGGATCGAGGCGACCGTGGGCCAGGTGGTGGATGAGCTGCAGCGCCGCGTCGGTGAGGAGGAGTTCGGCATCGGCCCGCGCTCCGTCCCCTCCGTCGGCCTCACCCCCTGCCGCCACCAGGTCCCGGAAGAGCTCCGCCAGCGTGTCGGCGTGGTAGTGGGTGGGATCGAAACGGTCCTCCTCCACAGACCGGAGGGCGCGATGCAGCCCGATTCGATGACGGGGTTCGTCCATCCTCCACACCGGAGCGAACTCCCGCTCGCGGTAGAACCGGAAGAGGGCCTCGCCGGAGAGGAGCGCCCGGCCGCCCAGATGGATCTGTCCGTCCCGTCCCGCAGCCTTCTCGGCAGCGGCGTGCTCCAGGCGGAGGCGAAGGGCTTCCTGCAGGCCGGATTCCGCGGCTCGGTGGATCGTATCGCTCACCGACTCCCGGACCTGCGGGATGGTATCCGCGGGGTCGGGCTCGGTGGCGACCACGGGTGCGGCGGCCAGGATCCCGAGACAGGCGAGTCCCACACGGGCTCCAACCCTCACCGCCCATCCTCCGGAAACACGAAACGGCGAGGGGGTGACCTCCCCCCCACCGCTCCGTGCCCTCCGCATCGTGTTCATGATCCCTTCTACCCCCGAACTCGGGGGAGTTCGTGCGGAATCAGTGGAGCTCGACGGCCTCCG